>JBGTIA010000206.1:0-13492 GCA_041745835.1 Ilumatobacteraceae bacterium
ACCTCGCCGCGGACGAGGGCGCGGCCTGAGCCCTTGCCGGCTCGCGAGGACATGCGGCCCAGCTCGACCTCCAGCACCAGTTCGTCGCCCGGCACCACCTGGCGACGGAACCTCGCTCCGTCGAGGCCGCCGAACAGTGGCAGCTTGCCGGCGAACGTCGGGTCGGCGAGCACGGCCGCCGCGCCGACCTGGGCGATCGCCTCGCACATCAGCACTCCGGGCAGCGTCGGCCGGCCCGGGAAGTGACCGGCGAAGAAGTACTCGTCGCCGGTCAGCGTCCAACGGCCCGTTGCCGACACACCCGGCACGATCGAGGTGAGCTCGTCGACCAGGAGGAACGGCGGCCGGTGTGGCAGCAGTTCGTCGGGACGAGGGAGGGGCTCGGGTGTCGACATCAGCGGGTCCAGTCGGGTCGTCGTCGGGCGTGGGCGTGGTAGTGGTCGGGAATCGAGCGCAACGTGTCGTCGATCCAGAACGGTCCGTTGTCTTGATCCTGCATCACCGCCGTGAGGCGGTCGTGCAGCGCTTGTCTGATGTCGTCAGGCGGCGTCGGATCGTGTCGGCGCCACACCACCATCGGCACGGCGCATGAATCACACTCCGCGATCCAGCACAGCTCGTCGCTGTGGAACCACTCCGTGAACGGCGTCGCCTCGCAGAGTTCACATGCCGCGTCGCCATCCACGTCTGGCACCGTACGCGAACGAGGGGTGAGATGTCGACCGCGTCGCCCTCCATCTGAGGGTGGGGTCGATGATCACCGGGTGATCAGGCGGGGCAGCTCTCGAGGAACGCCGCAACGTCGATGCTCGGTGGGACGAGAACGCCGTCGACCACGTGGATGACGCCATTGCTGGCCTCGACATCGGCAGCCGCCACGGCAACGGTCTCGTTGAGCGTGACGCCATCGGTCAGATCAACCGTGATCTCCTCGCCCTGCAGCGTCGGCACCGGGCCGTCGGTGAGGTCGGTCGACATGACGGCGCCGTCGACGACGTGGTACGTGAGGATGGCGGTCAGCGGATCGACGTTCTCCTCGAGCAGGAGGCAGTCGACGAGACCATCGGGCAACGCGGCGAACGCATCGTCGGTCGGGGCGAAGACCGTGAAGGGACCGGGGCCCGACAGCGTCTCGGCCAGGCCGGCTGCGGTGACCGCAGCGACCAGGGTGTTGAACGAGCCGTTGGCCACGGCGACGTCGACGATCGTGCCGGCTTCTTCGGCCATCTCGTCGTCGGCCATCTCGTCTTCAGCTTCGGCGGGTGCCTCAGTCGCGGCGGGGGCGTCGGTCGTGTCGGCGGCGTCGTCGGCATCATTGGAGTCGCTGCCGCAAGCGGACAGGACGACGAGTCCGGTGACGACAGCGACACTTGCGAGACGGGTGGGGGCTTTACGCATTGGGGAGTTCCTTCTGGTTCGTGAGTGGAGATGTTCTGTTCACGCCGCAACGAGCGGAGTACCAGGTGTACGACGCCGATCGAGATCCGGATGAGAATTGAGCACTCGACGGCTCGGGGCGAACGGCGATGCGGCCTGCGATCGGCCAGCTCAGTCGGTGCCGGGCCGGCGCGCCGATTCGCTCGTCGGGTCCCCGGAGTAGCCCCGTGGATACGTCGACGCGAGATCCTCTGCACTCGGCTTCGATCTCCGGTAGGCATCCTCGGGCAGGAGCTCGACGATCGCAGCCATGATGCGCTTGGTGTCCGCTTCGAGCGACCGCCCGACGAGTCGGACGGGTTCACCGACGCGGATCCGAACGGTCGGCGGATCGGTCACGTTGAGCACGTTCGGCAAGCGACTCGAACGCGGCCACACCCGCTCGGTGCCCCACAACCCGACGGGGATCACCGGCGCCCCGGTCATCTGCGCCAGGCGGGCCGCCCCCCAACGTCCCGTGGGCTTTCGGAAGAACGCCGGCCCACGCGGAATGGTCCCCTCGGGCATCATCGTCACCATCTCACCGCCGTCGAGTGCGGCAGCCGCTGCAGCGAGCGGCTCGTCGGACCCAGTTCCCCGATCGACTCGGATCCCGCCCATCGCTGCAGCGATCGGTCCGACGATCGGTGCGTCGAAAACCTCCTTCTTTCCGAGGAAGCGAGCCGGTCGACCGGACTTGCCGATCGTCAGCGACATCGCCGCCACGTCGAAGTAGCTGCGATGGTTGCCGACCAGGATCGCGGCGCCGCGCGATGGAATGTGTTCGACACCGGCGATGTCGAACCGGGCGTAGGGGTACGCCGACGGGCGGGCGAATCGCAACGCGAGTTGCTGGAGTTCGAGCCCGATGACGGGGATCTTGAGCACCCCCGGCGACACGTCGAGGTTGAGCGTCGGCCAGCGCCGGGCGGCGGCGACCAGCACCATCCGCGGATCCGGGTTGACCACGATCGGATGACCGACCGCAGCCAACATCGGGGTGTCGTAGACGCTGTCGGAGTAGGCGTAGCTCTCGGCGAGGTCGACGTCGTGACGTTCGGCCCACTCGGTGATCGCCGCGAGCTTGCCAGCAGACCACACGAACGGCCCGTCCAGCGTGCCGTCGTAGGTGCCGTCGGCGTTCACCCCGTAGCGAGTCGCCACGACGTCGTCGAGTCCGAGTCGATCGGCGAACGGCTTGACCAGGTCGTACGGCGTCGTGGTCGCCAGGACGATGGGCCGCCCCGCCTCGCGATGAGAGGCGAACGCCGTCTTGGCGAACGGTTGGACCATCGCACAGAGATCGTCGGCAACGGACTCCGCAGCTTCGGCGACCGCAGCACGCGACCGCCCGGCGGCCAGCGCAACGGCCTGACGCGCGAGCACCATCGCGGGCAAGGTCTCGCCGATGGCGTTGAACAGCCCGAACATCAGCTTCTCGCCGGGGAGTGCGTTCGGTCCGGTGAGTCCGGCCATCCTCATCGCACCGGCGAACACCTCGCCCGAGGCACCTGACAGCAGTGTGCGGTCGAGGTCGAAGAAGGCGGCACCGGGAGAAGACACGATCTGACACTAGGCGAGCCTCCGTGGCCGTGGTCAGGCCGGCCACCGATGAGCCAGCCGCCCGAATACGGTCCTCTCGCTCATCGCCCAGGGCCAGAGCCGCCATGCGATGAGCCAACCGCCCGGATACGGTTCTCTCGCTCATCGGTCGAGCCCAGGGCAACAGGTACCGGGATCGGCGCCGGAAAACGGGAAAGACCCGGATGGGGGATCCGGGTCTCTCAACCTGGGAATGTCCGCCGGTTGGGGGAACCGGTTGGTGGACTTCCCTTCGAGTGGAACATGGGGGGTGTTCGCACTGCGATCTGCTTGTGAAAGTATGCACGTGAACAAGCGATCGTGCAAGTAGAACAAAGAGATATTCGATATCGTTCGCACAGATGGATGTGCGCCAGCTGTCGACGCTCGTGGCGATCGCCGATCACGGGACGTTCTCGGCGGCTGCGCGAGCACTTTTCACCGTCCAGTCGAACGTGTCGAGCCACATCGCACGGCTCGAGAAGGAGCTCGGCGTCACCCTGGTCGACCGGGCCCAGGGTGGCCTGACCGACGACGGAGCCCGAGTCGTCGAGCGCGCACGACGCATTCTCAACGAACTCGACGACATCGCCGCCGACATGTCGAGTCGACATGCCGACGTGAGCGGTCAGACCCGAATCGGCGTCATCGGCACCACGGCACGCTGGCTGATCCCACGGTTCCTCGGCGAACTCAGCGAGCGACACCCCCATGTGCGGGCGATCGTCCAGGAAGGCGCCACGTCGTCACTCGTCCCCAACGTGCTGACCGGTCAGCTCAACGGGGCGATCGTCCACCTTCCCGTCGACGAACCCGAGTTGGTCATCGAACCGCTGTTCGCCGAGGACCTGCTGCTGCTCGCTGCAGACGGACATCCCCTCGCCGATCGCGACGTCATCCCGCTGGTGGACCTCGATGAGGTCCCGCTGCTGCTTCCGCCACCCGGCGCAGCGCTGCGCCGCGTGCTCGAGCGGGCTGCGACCAATGCCAACATCACGCTGCGGGCGCAGGCCGAGGTCGATGGCGTGCGCCTCCTGGCGTCGCTGGCGTTCGCCGGGTTCGGTGCGGCGATCGTGCCGGCAACCGCCGTCCCCGAGTGGTTGGAAGGCACGTTCCACCGCATCACCGTGCCGGAGCTCCCGCGACGGGTCGTGGCCTTCGCGCGTCGCCGTCGTCCGTCGGCAAGTGCGCCGACCATGGCAGTGCTCGAAACGCTGAGATCGGTGACGAGCACCCACGGGGTCACGCAGCACGGCATCCACATCGATGCCTCTGCCATTCCGCTCAGCCGTTGATCACTGCGCTGTCGCGGTACTGTCCGCATCGATGAACGGCGTCGCCTCGACCCACTTCGCACTCACTCGGCTGACCCCCAGCGACGTCCGCGTCACCATTCGCGACCTCGACGGTCGTCAGGTGGTGTGGGCCGAGTTCGACACCGACGACGAGCCGACGCGACTGACGAGCACGAGTTCCGAGCAGTTCGTCGCTGCCGCCAACGCCGCCCGCAAGCAGCGCATACCGTTGGTGCTCGTCCTGGCGACGTCCGGCGCCGACATCAACGAGGGCGTGCCGTCGTTGCACGCATGGGGCAGGGTCGCCGCTGCGCTGACTGCGTGTTCAGGCGTCGTTCCCACTGCGGTCATCGTGTCCGGCCCCGCCGTGTCGGGCCCCGCCCTACTGCTCGGCATCGCCGACCTCACGGTGATGACCGAGAGCAGCTATGCGTTCGTCAACGGACCGACGATGGTCGAGGAATTCACCGGTGTCGCAATCAGCGTCGAAGAACTCGGCGGTGCCGCCCACCATGCTCGCGACACGGGCGTCGCCACAGCCGTCGTGCCCGATCGATCGGCCGCCGTCGAGATGGTCGCCGACCTGCTGTCGTACCTGCCCGACCACGTCGACGCCGAGGCCCCACGGACGCTCACCGACGATCCCGCTGACCGCCGCTGCCCCGAGGCCGGCCAACTCATCCCAGCGGCGTCGACCGGGAGCTACGACGTACGGCAGGTGGCTGCAGCGATCGTGGACGACGGCTCGATGCTGGAGCTACGCGACCGGTGGGCGGCGAACGTCGTCACTGCGTTCGCCACGATCGACGGCCGCCCGGTGGGGATCGTCGCCAACCAGCCGATCATCCTGGCGGGCACCCTCGACATCCCCGCCTCGCAGAAGGCAGCCCGCTTCGTTGCGATGTGCGACGCGTTCAACCTCCCGATCATCACGCTCGTCGACACGCCGGGCTTCTACCCGGGCAAAGATCTCGAGTGGCGCGGCATGATCCGCCACGGTGCCCAACTCGTCTATGCGTATGCCCGTGCGACGGTGCCGCGAATCTGTGTGATCCTCCGCAAGAGCTACGGCGGGGCCTACATCGTGATGGATTCCAAGACGATGGGCAACGATCTCTGTCTGGCATGGCCGTGGGCCGAACTCGCGGTGATGGGCGCCGGCCAGGCTGCAGCCATCCTGCAGCGCCGGGCGACGCCAGAGGAACGTGCTGTGTTCGAGGCCGACTACACCGAACGGCTGCTCAACCCGTACGTGGCAGCGGAGCGCGGGTTGGTCGACGCCGTGATCGATCCCGCAGACACCCGCGCCGAGATCGCTGCAGCCCTCGAGGTGCTGCAGGACAAACGCGAACTGCTCACCGGACGCAAGCATGGCAACAGCCCGCTCTGAGCGCAGCCGACCGCAGCCGACCGCAGGGGCCCTCGCAGCGCCCTCGCAACGGGCAGGCGTTGGTGAGGCTCCACGCCGACCCGGTTGCTGGGCCGGCGACCATTCGGCACTAACGTGACGGCGCGGTCGGGGAGGAACCTCCGAGCGCATCGCCCCCGAGTTCGCGCCACGAGAGGAAGCCACGTGCCCGACACCATCACCATCACCGACGACCGCAGCGGCAAGACCGTCACCGTTCCGATCGAAGGTGGAGTCTTTCCGTCCTCGGCGTTGCGTGAGCTCGATCCGGCGCTGTATTGCTACGACCCGGCGTACCTGTCGACAGCGTCGTGCAAGTCGGCGATCACCTACCTCGACGGCGACGCCGGGATCCTGCGGTACGGGGGCTATCCGATCGAACAACTCGCCGAGCACTCGACGTACCTCGAGGTCGCGTACCTGCTGTTGAACGGCGAACTCCCCGACTCTGCACAGCTCGACCAATGGGTGTTCGACGTGACCCACCACACGTTCATCCACGAGAACATGCGCAAGCGGTTCGTCGACGGGTTCCACTACGACGCTCATCCGATGGGCATGTTCACCTCGGCGGTCGCAGCGCTCGGCACGTTCTACGAGGGAGCGAAGGACATCCACGACCCCGACGCCCGCAACCGCCAGATCCTGCGCCTCATCGCGAAGGCGCCCACGATCGCATCGATGTGTTACCGCTTCTCGGTCGGCCTGCCGTTCAACGCACCGAGCAACGATTTGTCGTACCCGGCGAACTTCCTCAACATGATGTGGAAGATCGGCGACTACGAGGTCGACCCGGTGCTCGCCAAGGCGATGGAGGTGCTGTTCATCCTCCACGCCGACCACGAGCAGAACTGCGGCACGACCGCCATGCGCGTCATCGGGTCGAGCCAGGCCGACCCGTACTCGTCGGCTGCGGGCGCGGCTGCCGCGTTGTACGGTCCGCTCCACGGCGGAGCGAACGAGGCCGTCGTACGCATGCTGGCCGACATCGGCAGCATCGACAACGTCGATGCGTTCGTCGAGTCGGTGAAGAACGGCGAGGCCCGGCTGATGGGCTTCGGCCACCGCGTCTACAAGAACTACGACCCTCGAGCGCGCATCATCAAGCAGACGGCCGACGACGTGTTCGAGGTGACCGGCAAGAACCCGCTGCTCGACATCGCGCTGAAGCTCGAGGAGACAGCGCTGTCCGACTCGTACTTCGTCGACCGCAAGCTCTACCCGAACGTCGACTTCTACTCGGGTCTGATCTACCAGGCGATGGGCTTCCCGGTGGAGATGTTCACCGTGCTGTTCGCCATTCCCCGTATGTCGGGCTGGCTCGCCCACTGGCAGGAACTCCTCAACGACCCCGAGCAGAAGATCTCGCGGCCGCGCCAGTGGTACGCCGGCCCCGACGAGCGCAACTACCTCCCCCTCGTCAGCCGCTGAGTACATCAGGGGTCAGACCCCAGTTGTCCGCGACGACACACCGTTGGGCTCTGACGCCGGGACAACTCAGGGACAACTCGGGTCTGACCCGTGTTGTCCCGATGCTCAGATGGCGTCGATAGCGGCGTTGAAGGTTGCGCTCGGGCGCATCACAGCGATGGCCTTGGCGGCGTCGGGGGCGTAGTAGCCGCCGATGTCCGTCGGTTGGCCTTGCACGGCCAGCAGTTCGTCGACGATCGTCTGCTCGTTCGCCGACAGTTCGGCGGCGATCGGCGCGAACCGGGCTGCCAGGTCGGCGTCGTCGGTCTGCGCAGCGAGCTCACGAGCCCAGTACAGGGCGAGGAAGAAGTGACTGCCGCGGTTGTCGATCTGTCCGAGGCGCCGTGCCGGTGACTTGCCGTTCTCGAGCAGCTGGCCGGTCGCAGCATCGAGCGTGTCCGCGAGGATCTGCGCGTGTGCGTTGCCGGTCACGTTGGCGAGATGCTCGAACGAGACCGCGAGCGCCAGGAACTCACCGAGCGAGTCCCACCGAAGGTAGTTCTCCTTGACGAGCTGCTGCACGTGCTTCGGCGCCGAACCTCCTGCGCCGGTCTCGAACAGCCCGCCACCGTTGAGCAGCGGCACGATCGAGAGCATCTTGGCGCTCGTGCCCAGTTCCAGGATCGGGAACAGGTCGGTCAGGTAGTCACGCAGCACGTTGCCGGTGACCGAGATCGTGTCGAGTCCCTCGCGAGCCCGATCGATCGAGAACTGTGTCGCCACCGCCGGCGACAGGATCTCGATCTCGACGCCGGCCAGATCATGGTCACCCAGGTACTGCTTGACCTTGGCGATCAGCTCTGCATCGTGCGCACGACTCGAGTCGAGCCAGAATACCGCGGGCGCCCCCGTCGCACGGGCGCGCTCGACGGCGAGTCGCACCCAGTCACGGATCGGTTCGTCCTTGACCTGGCACATCCGGAAGATGTCACCCGGCTGCACCGCCTGCTCCATGAGTGCGTCACCGGTAGACGCGTCGACGACACGAATCGTCCCGGCGGCTGGCGCCTCGAAGGTCTTGTCGTGACTGCCGTACTCCTCGGCCTTCTGGGCCATGAGCCCGACGTTCGGGACACTGCCCATCGTCGACGGATCGAACGCCCCGTTGGCCTTGCAGTCATCGATGACGGTCTGGTACACGCCGGCGTAGCTGCTGTCGGGGATGACGGCCTTGGCGTCCTGCGGTTCGCCGGCGGCGTTCCACATCTGGCCGGATGTCCGGATCATGGCGGGCATCGAGGCGTCGACGATGACGTCGCTCGGCACGTGCAGGTTGGTGATGCCCTTGTCGGAGTCGACCATCGCAAGGTCCGGTCCCTGGTCGTACGCCGCGTCGATGGCGGCGTCGATGGCTGCGCGCTGGTCGGCGGGCATCGACTCGACCGCAGCGATGACGCTCGCCCAGCCGTTGCGTGGATCGCCACCAGCAGCTGCGATCGCTTCACCGTGCTGCTCGAACACATCGGCGAAGAAGACCTCGACGGCGTGACCGAAGATGATCGGATCCGAGACCTTCATCATCGTGGCCTTGAGGTGGATCGAGAACAGCACGTCCTGTTCCTTGGCGTCGCGGATCTGCTGGGCGAGGAACGAACGCAGTGCAGCGACATCCATCGCGGTCGAGTCGATGACTTCACCGGCGAGCACCGGGACCGACTCCTTGAGCACGACCGTCGTGCCGTCCGCGCCGACGTGTTCGATGCGAAGAGTCCCATCGGCAAGCACGGTGAGCGACTGCTCATTGGAGAAGAAGTCGCCTCGTCCCATGGTGGCGACATGCGTTTTCGACTCGGGTGACCATGCGCCCATCGAGTGCGGGTGTGATTTTGCGTACTCCTTGACCGCCTTTGGCGCCCTGCGGTCGGAGTTGCCCTGACGCAGTACCGGGTTGACGGCCGAGCCCATCACGGTGCCGTACCGGGCGCGCACCTCGACCTCGTCGGGGGTCGACGGCTCGTCGGGATAGTCCGGGAGGTCGAAGCCCTTGGCCTGCAACTCGACGATCGCTGCCTTCAGCTGCGGCACCGACGCCGAGATGTTGGGCAGCTTGATGATGTTCGCCTCCGGCGTCAGCGCGAGCGCACCCAATTCCGCGAGTGCGTCGCCGATGCGCTGTTCTTCTGTGAGCCGCTCGGGGAACGTGGCGATGATCCGCCCGGCGAGCGAGATGTCGCGCGTCTCCATGCGGACGCCAGCCGCGCCTGCGAACGCCTCGACGATCGGCAGCAACGAATACGTGGCGAGGGCCGGACCCTCGTCGGTGAAGGTGTAGATGATGGTGCCTGTTTGGGTGACGGTGTTCTCGCTCATGGTGCTACCTGTTCGCTCGGGTCGACTTGTCTACAACTTGTCTGCACTGTAGCCGTCCCGCGCTCGCTGCTCCACAGGCAGGGCCGACGCCGCGCCCTCTAACCTCGATGGCGATGGACTTCGACTGGACCCCTGAGCAGACCACACTCCGAGCGCACGCCCGCAAGGTCGCCGCCGAGGCGGTCGAACGTCACGGGCGCCACAACGACTCGTGGATCAACGGGTTCTCGAAGGACTTCGCGAAGGAGATGGCCGCCCACCGTTGGATCGGGATGACGTGGCCGACCGAGTTCGGCGGCGGCGGCCAGCCGGCGCTCAACCGCCTGATCGTCGGCGAGGAACTGATCGCAGCCGGCGCGCCGATCGCGGCGATGTGGTTCGCCGATCGCCAGATGGGCCCCACACTGATCCACTACGGCACCGCCGACCAGCAGGCCGAGTTCCTCCCCGGGATCCTGTCAGGAGACACCACGTGGTGCATCGGCATGTCGGAACCGGACTCCGGCTCCGACCTCGCCTCGCTCACCACCAGTGCCGTACGCAACGGCGACGACTTCGTGATCAACGGCCAGAAGATCTGGACGAGCTTCGGTGAACTCGCCGACTACTGCTACCTCATCTGCCGTACCGACGCCGACGGACCGCCTCACAGGGGCATCAGCGAGGTCATCGTTCCGATGGACACTCCCGGTATCGAGGTCCGGCCGATCACCGACATGACCACGAACCGGCACTTCTGCGAGGTCTGGTTCACCGACGTCCGTGTTCCGGTTGCGAACCTTGTCGGCGTCGAGGGCAACGCGTTCAAGCAGACCATGGCGCAACTGGAGCACGAGCGAGGCGGCATCGACCGACTCGTGTCGAATCAGGCGCTCTACGTGCTCGCACTCGAACGCGCGGATCGCGACGATCCCCTCGTCCGTCAAGAGATCGCAGCCATCGAGACCGGCTACCGCATCGGGCGCATCCTCGTGACCCGCGAGGTACTGCGCCAGGCGCCGGCCGGCTTCTCGGCGGCGACGAAGTGCTTCTGCACCGAACACGAGATCAGGGTGGCCGAGTTCGTGGCGGCGACGTTCGGCGCCGAGGCGATGCTGTGGGACGAGATCACCCGAGGTCTGGTGTACGCACCGGGCTACACGATCATGGGCGGAACATCGAACATCATGCGCAACATCCTCGGAGAACGAGTCCTCGGACTCCCCCGCGAGCCGCGCTGAGTGGACGCCCGCGGCGTCGTTCGACGAGGCGGCCGGTTGCTACGGTGCAAACGGACGAGTCGACGACGGGAGCAGGGGAGATGTACGAGACGATCGTGGTGGGAACCGACGGGTCAGCCGGCGCAACGAAGGCGGTGGAACACGCGGCGTCGCTGGCGGCCGTCGCTGGCGCTCACCTGCACATCGCGATGGCCACGCCATCGATTCCGACGATCGTCGCGCCCGACATGTTGATCGCCTCCGCGGACTGGACCAACGCCACCGACCAGGCCACGCGCGTTGCGCTCCAGACTGCCGGCGAAACCGCCGCCGCAGCCGGTGTCACGGTGACCACCCATCAACTGTCCGGCGATCCAGCCGACGCATTGCTGTCGCTGTGTGACGACATCGGAGCCGACCTCCTGGTGATCGGCAACCGTGGAATGCAAGGAGCGCGCCGGTTCCTGCTCGGCAGCGTGTCCAGTCGGTGCGCGCACCACGCCGACCGATCGGTGCTGATCGTTCAGACCGACGGAACGCCTCGATGACCACACCGTTGCCCGACGCCACCGCGCTCGCGGCGCTCGTTCGATCCGGCGAGGCGTCGCCGTCCGAACTCGTCGACGAAGCAATCGCCCGGGTCGAGCGCCTGGATCCGACGATCAACGCTGTGATCCACGAACGTTTCGACGCAGCTCGCCGAGAGGCGCGCGGCGACTTGCCGGACGGACCGTTTCGCGGGGTCCCGTTCCTCGTGAAGGACCTCGGATGCGAGATGGCCGGCGAGCCGCACACGCAGGGCAATCGCGCCTTGAAGGACGCCGACGTGCGCGCACCTTGCGACTCGTCTCTGTACGAGTCGTTTCGGGGCGCCGGTTTCGTCACGCTCGGACGCACGAACACACCGGAACTCGGCGGGACGATCACCACCGAACCGGAGGCGTTCGGCCCGAGCCGGAACCCGTGGAACCCCGATCATTCCACCGGCGGGTCGTCTGGCGGCGCTGCCGCTGCCGTGGCAGCGGGAATGGTCCCGATGGCCCATGCGAGTGACGGTGGCGGCTCGATTCGGGTCCCAGCGAGCGAGTGCGGGCTCGTCGGGCTGAAGCCGAGTCGGGGCCGGATCTCCCACGGTCCGACACTCGGCGAGGGTTGGGCGGGTTCGACCACCGACGGCGTCGTCTCGCGGTCGGTCCGCGACACCGCCACCGTGCTCGACGTGATCGCCGGGAGACGTACGGGCGATCCCTACACCGCAGCCCCGCCGGCGCGGCCGTTCGCAGACGAGGTGGGCGCCGACCCGGGGCGACTGCGAGTCGGGATCGCAACATCGCATGCCGGCGTGGACACCGATCCTGAATGCGTGGCCGCCGTCGATGCAGCGGGCTCGCTGCTCGAGACGCTCGGCCACGACGTCGAGGTCGCGCAGCCCGATGCCTTCTTCGACGAGGAGTTCTCTCGACACTTCGTCACGATCGTGGCGGTCGCCACTGCGGTGGACTTCGTGACCATGGGCGAGGCGATCGGTCGCCCGATCGGCGAGGACGACGTCGAGGACAGCAACTGGGTCATGGGATCCATCGGCCGAGCAATCTCGGCTGCCGACTACATCGTGTCGGTCAACTGGGTGCACTCCTGGTCACGTCGCCTGCATGCCTGGTGGGACGACTACGACGTGCTGGTCTGCCCGGTGATCGCCGTCCCGCCGCCACCGATCGGTTGGCTGAGCGATCCGGAACTCGGCACCGAGCGACTCACGAGCATCCTGCAGTTCACGGCGCAGTTCAACGTGAGCGGGCAACCCGCCATATCGCTCCCCCTGCACTGGAGCGACGACGGACTCCCGGTGGGCGTGCAGTTCGTCGGGCCGATCGACGACGAGGCGCTGCTGCTCAGATTGGCCGCGCAACTCGAGGTCGCCGCCCCCTGGTCCGACCGCATCCCGCCGATCTACGGCTGAAACGGGTCTGATGACCCTGCGCGTGATGACGTGGAACCTGTGGTGGCGATTCGGCCCGTGGCAGGCGCGTCGAGCTGCCATCGTCGACACGATCCGCGCCGCGAACCCCGACGTGCTGTGCCTGCAGGAGGTGTGGGCCGAGGCCGGCGGCGACACCCTGGCCCGCATTCTGGCCGACGAACTCGACTACCACGCGGTGAGCAGTGCGCCGATCGGACGCTCCGACGTCGGATTCTCGAACGCAGTGCTCGCACGGTGGCCGAGCGCGTTGCTCGCCGACGAAGCGCTGCCTCGCCGCGACGGCACACCCGGGCATCGCCGGGTCGTGGCGGCCTCCGTGGCGACACCGTGGGGCTCATGGCCGATCGCATCGACTCATCTCGACCACCGCTTCGACGATTCCGAGGTGCGCCGACTGCAGTGTCAGCGGTTGCTCGAGCTCGCGGCCGACTGGCGGGGCGACCCGACCGTGGATCTCCCGGTCGTCATCGGTGCGGACCTCAACGCAGTCCCCGACAGCGCAGAGGTTCGCACGGTGACCGGGCGGCAGCCCGGCGTGGACGGGATCGTGCTCTCCGATGCATGGGAGCAGGTCGGCGACGGTGCGGGAACCACGTGGCGTCGGGAGAACCCGTACACGGCCGACAGCGCCTGGCCGAACCGACGAATCGACTACGTACTCGTGTCGTGGCCTCGCCCCAAGCCGATCGGCAACCCGGTGACAGCGGCCATCGTGGGCACCGGCCCCGTCGATGTCGACGGACACGCGGTCTGGGCGAGCGACCACGCCGGCGTCGTCGTCGAGATCACCACGCCGACGATCACCACGCCGACGATCACCACGCCGACGATC
>JBGTIA010000207.1:0-4996 GCA_041745835.1 Ilumatobacteraceae bacterium
GAGCCCGCAACCCTCGCCGCCGGCGGCGGGCGGGCACTCGTGCCGACCGGCATCGCCATCGCCATCCCGATGGGTCATGGCGGCTTCGTCCTTCCCCGCAGCGGCATGGCGGTCAAGCACGGCATCAGCGTGGTCAACGCCCCCGGGCTGATCGATGCCGCCTACCGGGGCGAGGTCAAGGTGGTCCTGATCAACACCGATCCCGACGGCGACTACGAGGTGCAGCGCGGCGACCGCATCGCCCAGCTGGTGATCCAGCGAGTGGAGTCGGTGGCCTGGCAAGTGGTCGACTCGCTCGACGGCGTCGATCGCGGTGGCGGCTTCGGCCACTCCGGCCGCTGAAGCGATGAGCGAACGGACCGGATAGCGGCGCTTCGCTCATCGCTCGCTGTGAAATCGCGCGAGTGATGAGCCAACTGTCGGCATTCGGGCGGTTCGCTCATCGCTCGGTGAGGTGGTGGTGTCGCTAGCCCCAGGCGAAGACGGGCTGCTCGAACTCGGCGACACGTTCGTGGAGCCGACCGTCGAGTGCGACCCAGCGGAACTGCACCAGCAGGGCGCCGGTCGGGGCGTGGATGAGGTCGCCGCCGAGCGGCACCTGCACCACGGGTCGGTCGCTTTCGGGGATCGAGACGAACCGGGGAGAGTCGGAGCGGGTGAGCTCGTGCAGCCCGATCCGGTAGGCGGCGAGCACCTCGCCGGGCGCGGGTACCAGCTCGACGCCGGGTCCGCCCCACACCACCACCGGGGTGATGACGTAGCCGGAGCGCGTCGCGTAGTCGTCGAGCAGTCCGAGCACCGAGTCGGGGCCGAGGCGGACACCGATCTCCTCGTCGGTCTCGCGCAACGCCGCATCCACGGCGCCTTCTCCGGCGTCGAGTCGGCCCCCTGGCAACGCCCACTGCGATGCGTGACGATTGAGCCCGGCGCTTCGCCGGCACAGCACGAACGATGCGCCCCCGGCGACGTCGGCCATGCGGCCGTCGAGTTCGGAGACATCTGACGGGATCACGGCCAGATCGTCTGCGGTCGCACCGAACGGGTCGACCGAATCGGAACCGGCCACCGAATCGACGAGCAGGATCGCGACCGCAGCGTGTCGACGCCCGTCGAGTGGCAGCTCGAGACGGTCGTGGCGGGCGAGATTGTCGGCGATCGACTGCCGCAGCGTGTCGTCGAGAGTGATCACGGACTCATCGGTTCGTGCGACTCCGGCGTCGGATCGCGCAGAGTCGGATCGTACAGAGTCGGATCGTACAGAGTCGGATCATGTTGGTTCGGATCGTGAGGGTTCGGGCTCGTCGATGACAACACCTTCGCAGCCAGCGCGGTGCTGATCGGTACCGAAGCGACGAGGCCGATCGATCCGACCAGGGCCCGCACGATCTCGACCGCGACGATTTCCCGAGTGGCCACCGACCCCAGGCTCTCGTCGGCCTCGGAGAACAACAGCAGCAGCGGCAACGACGCACCGGCGTACGCAAGGAACAACGTGTTGACCGTCGAGGAGATGTGGTCTCGGCCGATGCGCAACGCCCGCCCGTAGAGCTCCGAAAAGGTCGACTCCGGCGCCGCTCGCTTGAGCTCCCACACCGCCGACACCTGCGTGACGGTCACGTCGTCGAGCACGCCGAGCGACCCGATCACGATCCCGGCCAGCAGCAGTCCGCGCGGATCGAGCTGGGTGCCGAGGGCGTCGAGGAACCCGACGTTCTCGTCGCCGAAGCCCGTGAAGTTCGAGACTGCGAGGAAGACGGCGGCGAGCACGGCGGTGATCGCGAGGCTCGCTGACGTCGAGAGGAGCGCGACGGCGGTGGCCAGGCCTGTGCCGTGCGCGAGGAAGAGCGCCACGAAGGCGATCGCGCTGGCGGTGACGATGGCGACCGCAACGGCGTTCGACCCGTCGAGCAGTGCCGGGAGCGCGAACACGACGAGGATGACGAAGCTCATGACGAGCCCGGCGAGGGCGCCGACGCCTCGCCACCGCCCGAGCACGACGATCGAGGCGACGAACACGATCACCAGCAACAACATCGGGGTGCTGCGTTCGAAGTCGAAGAAGACCGCCTGGACCGTGCCGTCGCCCAGCTCGACCAGATCGACCAGGATCCGGTCGCCTGACTCGATGGAACTGTCGAGGGGCTGTTCGAACTCCAGACGTTCACCCCGGAACTCGCCGTCCGACACCACCAGCTCGAACAACTTGCAGGCGAGCAAGGGATCGAACGAGCACGGCACCTCGGCGACGGACTCGACGTTCGCCCCGACCGGCGAGCCGCTGAGGCCCAGTGGGTCCTGGCGGTCGGCGGAACCGCCCGGCCACAACACGATTGCGCCGATCACGACGACGAGCGCGAACGCCCCCACCGCCATCCACAGGTTGCGGCGGACGCGCGGATCGACCAGATGGTCGAGATCGTCGCTCGCGCTGCCGTGGAGGTGCGAGTGGCCGGAACCCATGCGGTTCAGCCGCGATAACCGTTGGTGATCGGCAAGCGCCGGTCCTTGCCGAAGGCCTTGCGACTGACCCGAACTCCCGGCGGTGTCTGACGGCGCTTGTACTCGGCGATGTCGACGAGCCGCGTGATGCGCCGCACCATCTCCTCGTCGTGACCCAACTCGATGATCTCGCCCGCCGTGCGATCGTCCTCGACGTAGAGCTGGAGGATCGGATCGAGGACCTCGTACGCGGGAAGGCTCTGGTCGTCTCGCTGGTCGGGCCGCAGCTCGGCCGACGGTGGCTTGGTGATCACGTCGATCGGCACGACCTCGCGACCGGCAGCACGGTTGACGTAGCGGCACAGGTCGTACACGCGGGTCTTGAGCACGTCCTTGATGATGCCGTACCCGCCCACCGAGTCGCCGTAGATCGTGAAGTAGCCGACGGCGACCTCGCTCTTGTTTCCGGTGGTCAACGCCATCCACCCGAACTCGTTCGACAGCGCCATCAACAGCAGGCCCCGACACCGGCTCTGGATGTTCTCGTAGGTCAACCCCGGCTCGCGGTCTTCGAACGACGGCCCGAGCATCTCGATGTACGCCGAGAACGCCGGTTCGATCGAGATCGTCCGGAAGTCGATGCCGAGGTTCTCGGCGAGCAACTGCGCATCGCTCTTGGAGTGCTCGCTCGAGTACCGCGACGGCATCGACACACCGTGCACGTGCTCGGCACCGAGTGCATCCACGGCGATGCACGCCACGATCGTGGAGTCGATTCCACCTGACAAGGCGATGACCACGTCGTCGAAACCGTTCTTCGCGCAGTAGTCGCGGGTGCCGAGCACCAGTGCGTCGTACAGTTCGCGGTCGGCGTCGAGCGGCACTGCGACCGGACCGACGGCAACGTCGTCGTGCAGCGCCGGCTCGGTCGTGACCGCGACGGTCGGGAGCAACGCCTCGGTGATGCGGCCGCGCGGGTCGAGCAGACGCTTGCGGTACACGGGCGGCACCGGCACGTCGACGATCATCAGGTCCTCGACGAATTGCGGCGCCCGGGCCAGCAGCGAGCCTTCGTGGTCGAACACGACGGAGCCGCCGTCGAACACCAACTCGTCCTGTCCACCGACCTGGTTGACGTAGACGATGGCGGTGTGCGAGTCGGACGCACGCGTCGCCAGCATCCGTTCGCGCTCGGCTCCCTTTCCCGCGTGGAACGGGGAGGCGTTGATGTTGATGCTCACCTCGGCACCGGCGGCCGCCTGTTCGGCCACGGGGCCGAATGGGCTCCAGATGTCCTCACAGATCGAAATGCCCACCTTGACACCGCCGATGACGAACAACTCGAGCGGGTCGGACTCGCGGCCGGGCGTGAAGTAGCGAGCCTCGTCGAAGACCGTCGTGTTCGGGAGCAGACGTTTGCGATACGTCCCGACGATCTCACCGTTCGCGCAGACCGCCGCGGCGTTGTAGAGGTCGCGGTCCTGGTCGACGAATCCGACCACGGCAGCACAGCGACCGGTCCGGGCAGCGAGCTTCGACAGCGACGCGATGTTGTCGGCCACGAAGCCCGGCTTCAGCACCAAGTCCTCGGGCGGGTACCCCGTGGTCGAGAGTTCGGGGAAGGCGACGATGTCGCAGCCGGCGGCCTCGGCGCGGTCGTACGCCTCGGCCATCGCCGCCAGATTCCCGTCGAGGTCACCCACGGTCGGGTTGAGTTGAGCGAGCCCCACGCGCAGCACCGTCACGATCGCAGGTTACCGCTGGCGACGCCGCGGGCGCTCGGCGGCGCGCTCGACGGTCCGGCGGGTCTCGCTGCGAACCGACCGCAATGATCTGGCACTATGGGCCGGGTGCGTATGGGCCGGGTCGCAGTCGTCGGATTGCTGCTGCTCGCTGCGTGCTCGCCCGGAGAAGGTCCCGAGTCGATCCCGCTGCCGACCTCCCCGGACACCACCACCACGACGTCCACCACCACCACGACGACCACCACCACCCTTGTTCCGCCTCGGTACCAGGCAGACATCCGACGAACCACGGGCGGCGTTGCGCACATCACGGGCGCCACGTCGGCGGACGTCGCCTACGGGCAGGGCTGGACGAGCGCCGAAGATCACGGCTGCACGTTGATCGATCAGATCCTGAAGGTGACCAGCACCCGCGCAGCGGCGCTCGGGCCCGGTGCCGAGGGAGAGAACGTCGACAGCGACTTCGCCTGGAGGGCAATCGGCATCGCAGACCTCGCGGCGACCGACTTCCCGGCCGCGTCGAGCGACGTGGTCGAGCAGTTCGAAGCGTTCACGGCGGGCTGGAACGATCAGCTCGCCGACAGCGGCGGCGAGGCGCTGACCGGCTGGTGCGCCGGCAACGACTGGATCCGTCCGATCACCGCGGTCGAGGTGTACACCTACGCCCGCTCGATCGCGCTGCAGGCGAGCAGCTCCGCCATCATCGACTTCATCGGCACCGCGCAGCCGCCGGCGCCGACCGAAACAGTGGGCATCCGCCGCCGAGCGAGCGCCGTCGGCCAGGCAGCCAGCTCGATCGATCTCGACGAACT
>JBGTIA010000208.1:0-5618 GCA_041745835.1 Ilumatobacteraceae bacterium
GCGCACACGGTCGCGACAAGGTGTGCGGCGACGGTCTCACACCTCGGGCCGTCGGCGCCCTGAACGAACTGAAGATCCCCCTTGCTGACGCCCACCCGATCCGTGGCCTGCGGATGATCGCCGGCAAGCAGGTGCGCGAACTCGACTGGCCGACCACCGATCGCTTCCCGAACCACGGGGCGGTGTGGCCCCGCCGCCGGCTCGACGCCGCATTGATGGACGCCGCCGTGGAGGCAGGCGCGGAGATCGTCTTCGAGACCGAGGCGACCCCGGTGATCGGCGACGACGGCCGCGTCACAGGTGTCGAGGCGAACGGTCGCCGCATCGAGGCCGACCTCACCGTGATCGCGGCGGGCGCACAGGGAGCGGTGGCTCGCAAGCTCGGCGCCGAGCGAGTGCCCGACGAGCCGTTCGGCCTGGCGATCCGTACGTACGCCGCCACGCCTCGGCACGACGACGTCCACCTCGAGGCCTGCCTGTCGCTGAAAGACCAGAACGGCACCGCGATCCCCGGCTACGGCTGGATGTTCCCGGCCGGTGACGGCACGGTCAACATCGGCGTCGGCGCGCTGTCGACGATGAAGGGGTTCAAGAAGCTCAACCTCAACACGCTGCTCGAGTCGTACCGTCACCTCGTGCAGAGCGACTGGGATCTCGGGCCGAACCTCGAACGCCCGCGAGCATGGCGCCTGCCGATGTCGACCCAGCGCCGCTATGGGGCTGGGTGGGTGGCGATCGGCGATGCGGCCGGGCTGGTCAACCCGATGAACGGTGAGGGCATCGACTACGGACTCGAGTCGGGCATGCTCGCCGCTGATCTCTTCCTCGACGATCCGGCGACGGCCCCGGTGCGCTACGACAAACTCGTCGGCGAACGATTCGACGCGTTCCTCCGGACCGGACGGCGCTTCTCGTTCCTGATCGGCCACCCGTGGATCCTGAAGCCCGGCCTGCGACTATCGGTGAGTACCGACGCGATCGCGAACATCACGCTCGCCGTCATGGGCAATCTGGTCGACAACACCACGCCGGGCGCTGCCGGGCGCGTGCTGTCACTCACCGACAAGGCCCTCGGACTCGTCGACCCGATCCTGCGCAAGACCCGCGCCGCCGCCTGACCCCACCCGCTCCGCCGTCCGAGCTCGAGGCGATGAGCCAACCGCCCGAATCCCGGCTTCTCGCTCATCGCTCCCGCACGATCCCGACCGATGCTGAGCCGACCGCCCGAATCCCGGCCTTTCGCTCATCGCTCGGACCCCGGCCGGGCCGCTCGTTCGAGCGTGCAAGACTGTGGCGATGAGTCTGCACGTCATGGCCGTCACGTTCGATTGTGCCAACGCCGCGGCGCTCGCCGAGTTCTGGTCGGCCGCCCTCGGGCGTCCGATCGATCGGGAGGGGGACATGGCCCCCAGCGAGTTCTTCGCCCGAATCCCGGGCGACGGATCCGACCCGACGCTGATGTTCATCCAGGTGCCCGAGCCCAAGTCGCTGAAGAATCGGGTGCACCTCGACATGAACGCTGCCGACCAGGCTGCTGAGGTCGAGCGCCTCTTGGGGTTGGGCGCCACGTTCGTCCACGTGAAGGACGAGTTCGGCTTCCAGTGGACGACGCTCGCGGACCCCGAGGGCAACGAGTTCTGCGTCGCCGCTCACTGAGCCCCGCTCCGGTCGACGGTCAGCGGCCGCCGCGTAGCCAGAAGCTCGACGCGTCAGCTTGCGTGTCGGCCGAGAGCCGGTCGGCGCGGTTCCGGTAGGGCCTCGGCGACCAACGCCAGAACATCCATCATCGCCGACGTTCGGCCGTGATCTGGTTGTCGCTCGACTGCTTCATGTGCCAAACCTACGATACGCCGACAGAACACTCGCCCGGGATCCCAGACACGGTGCGATGAGCCAACCGACCGGATGCCCTTCGCTCATCGCTCGATCCGCCTTGGGACCGCTACCGAACGGTATGCAGTGTCACCGGAGCGCACGAAGGACGGGTTCGAAGTCGTCGAGTTCGCGTACGGCGAAGTAGCTGATCCCCCAACGCTCGTTGCAGGACGTCATGTGCTGCACGATCTCGTCGATGGACCCGATCAGCAGGTATGGCGTCGAGGCGGCGTCTTCCATCGTCAGGCCGTCGATGCGATCGCGCACCTCGGACAGCGCCGCCTCGCGATCGTCGGTGATCTGCACGACCTGCACCATCGCGTTGAACTCGATCTCGCCGAAGCGGCCGCCGGCGCCGGCTCGAACCTGATCGATCTGCTCGTCGAGGTGTCGGGTCGACCACTTGACCTCGTGGCTGTGTCCATCTTCACGCGTTCGGCCGAGCCCTTGGAGGCCGATGATGTCGGCGTGGCGGCCCGCCTGGGCGAGGAGCGCTGCCCCGTTGCCGCCGACGAGGATCGGGAGGTGTTCCTGGTCGGCAGGATCGATGTGGGCGCGTTCGATGCGGTAGTGCTCGCCCTCATGATCGACCACGTCGCCGTCGACGAGGCCGCGGATGATCTCGACGCTCTCGGCGAGTCGACGCTTGCGATCCGCTGCGGCCGCGCGTTCGATGCCCGTTGCGTCGTACTCACTCGGCGTGTGGCCGGCGCCGAGACCCAACTCGAACCGTCCTCCCGAGAGCCGGTCGATCGTCGATGCCTCCCAGGCGAGTTGCACCGGATTGCGCATGTCGTTGTTCAGCACGAGGGTGCCGAGTCGGATCCGTTCGGTCGCAAGAGCGATGGCGGCCAGCGTCGGCATCGGTGCCTCCCCCGGGCCGACGTGGTCGGCGGCCAGGACGATGTCGAATCCAAGCACCTCGGCGCGGAGCGCCGCAGCGACCGGGTCGCCACCGATACGAGCCGACAACTGATGTCCGATGCGCAGCCGCCGATGCATGCACCGAGGCTAGAACCGGTTACGCCGGTGCCCGGCACCGGCGTAGCCGGGCTAGTCGATGTCCTGGTTCGACAGGCGCCATGAGGCGACCGCCAGGGCGACACCGGCCACGACGAATGGCACGATCACGGCCGTCGCGAGCGAGAAGTCGGCAAGGTCGAGGTCCGCGCCCGTGCGCTCGACGAGGATCGAGCGGGTGTACTTGCGCAACGCGATCCTGGCCACACCCGCGCCCGCCTGAGCGATGAAGCCCTCCCAGATCAGGATGTAGGCCAGCCCCCACACGATGAACCGCTTCAGCCACACGCCGAACAACGTGAACACGCCGACGTACGCGACGAGGCCGACCACGGTTGCGAGCAGGGTGCCGCCGACGATCCCGTTGCCGGCACCGGTGAGGATCGCGGCGGCCACGATGGGGATGATCGTGATCGGCGCGACCAGCGTGGCAGCCGCGAGCGCTGCCCCGACGACGATCGGCCAACGGTCCATCGGCCGCAGCCACAGATAGACGAGGGTCTTGTCCTCGCGAAGGTCGCCGACTGCAGCGCCAGCGAACACGAGCGACACCACCGGGAGCACCAAACCGAGGCCGACGCTGGCGATCAACCGCACCGAATCGTCGAGTGACGCGTCGGCGCTACCCAGCGCGAACCCCGAGATCGGGGCGACGAGCGCCAGCAATGTCAGCCCGATGATGCGCGATCGGCTGGTCAGCTGTCGCAGCACCACCTGGTACGACAGTGCGATCGCCGCAGCAGGCGCCACATGGCGCGCCTGCGCTCGATCGGATTCGGGAGCGGGTGCGGAGCTCATCGACCCTCCACGAGGTACCGGAACACCGATTCGAGATCGTCGTCGAGCGGTGCGACCTCGGTGAGGCGGACACCGAGTTCGACGCTCAGCGCAGCGACCTGACGGCCGAATGCGTCGACGTCGCGAGTGTCGATCATCACGTGGCGGTCGTCGATCGACAGCCCACTCACCAGACCTCGCTCGACGAGGGCGGTCGCGAGCTTGCGAGGATCGGAAGCCGCCAGGCGGATGCGGTGCGCCCGGTCGTCCATCAACTCGCGCAGGTCCCGGTAGTCACCGCTCGCAACCAACCGACCCTGTGCGATCACGAGCACCCGCGACCCGATCTTGGCGACCTCGTCGAGCACATGGCTCGACACGAGCACGCACCGGCCCTCGTCGCCGAGGCGGTGGAAGAGTGCGATCATGTGTCGGCGCTGCACCGGATCGAGTCCGGTGAGCGGCTCGTCGAGGATGAGCACCTCGGGATCGTTGACGAGGGCGGCGGCGACCTTCACCCGCTGGCGCATGCCCTTGGAGAACTGGCCGACAGGTTTCGCACCGACGTCGGCGAGGTCGACGAGCTCGAGCGCGTGGCGCGCCGCACTGTCGGGATCGGCGACCGCGTGGGTCCGGGCGGCGAACGCGAGGAACTCGCTCGCGCTGAGATGGTCGAACAACGCATCCTGCTGCGGCACGAGCGACACCCGCCCTCGCACGTCTCGGTCGGATCGCGGGTTGGCGCCGAGCACTGCGACGGTGCCGCGCGACGGCGGGGTCAGGCCGCACAGCATCCGGAACAACGTCGACTTGCCGGCGCCGTTGGGGCCGAGCAGCGCCGTCACACCACGGTCGATGGCGAACGTCACGTCGCTGACGGCCACCACGGAGCCGAAGAACTTCGACACGACGTTGACGACGATCATCCCCTGCAGCGCTGTGACCATCGGCGGCGCCGATGCAGCGCTGGGTGGCGGCAGTGCACCGAGCGGCGGCGCAGGGGAGCCGACCGAGTCGGGCGGCGGCAGCGATGTCATCGGGCGATCACCAGCTTCGAGTAGCGCCACCACACGATGGCGATGCCACCGATCGTCCACGCGAGGTTGCTCGCCAGCACCGCCGAGGTCGCAAGCTCCGGGAAGTTCCCGGGATCGCCGAAGATGCGGAACACCAACTCGAACGGCATCGTCGAGATGTCGACCAGGCGCCAGGAGGGCGAGAGGTCAGCTCCCTCCACCAGGGCCGCTGCCAGGATCGGCGTGGCGAACAACAGCAGCACGATGCCGATGGCGGCGAATGCGCGCCGGTCGGTCAGGCTCGATGCCGCCATCGACACCGACGCGAGCGCCGCGGAGATGGCGATGCCGGACAGCACGATGCGGCCGAGGGTGAGCAGCCAGTCGTCGAGGCCGTCAGGTCCCGAGTTCTCGACGGAGTACCCGATGAGCATCAGCACCGGCGGCAGCAGGGTGACGAGGCCGAGCATCGTCGCGACGGCGACGGCTTTCGCGACCAGGTAGGTGCGCCGGTCGAGTGGCGTCGACAGGTACATCGCCAACATCCCGTTGCGCCGATCGGACACGAGCACCTCGGGCGCAACGAGCGCGGTGAACAGCACGATGGCGAGGATGATGAAGCCGTAGTAGCCGGGGTAGTCCGCAACCTCCTGGGGGTCCAGGATGTCGCCGGGGATCAGGACCGCGATGCCGATGAAGACCACTGCGGGGAGGTACGCGATCACGACGGAGATCACCGGGAAGATCTTGTTGCGTGCGGGCCGACCGAGCCCGAGCGTCGCCCGGATGCTCTCCCAGCTGACACTGCGGATCGCGCCGGGCACGCCGGAGCGGCGTCCCTCGTAGCGCTGGAACCCGCGCTCGACGATCCGCGCGTCGCCGCGTCCGGGCTCGGTCACCGCTCCCCCTCCGCTGGCTGCAGACCGTTGC
>JBGTIA010000209.1:0-4411 GCA_041745835.1 Ilumatobacteraceae bacterium
CGAGCACGGCCTCCAGGGCTACGCCGCCGACATGGCGCACACGAACTGATCCCATCGAGCGACGACAGATTCACAAAGGAACCAACACATGAAACTCGTGACAGCGGTCATCAAGCCGTTCAAGCTCGACGACGTCAAGGATGCCCTCAAGGCAGCAGGCGTCGCCGGCATCACCGTGTCGGAAGTCCGCGGCTTCGGCCGCCAGGGCGGCCACACCGAGACGTACCGAGGAGCGGAGTACAAGATCGACTTCGTTCCCAAGGTGAGCCTCAGCGTGGTCGTCGCCGACGAGTCGGTGGACAGCGTCGTCGACACGATCGTGTCGGCGGCCGCCACCGGCAAGATCGGCGACGGCAAGATCTGGGTCACCGACGTGGATCGCCTGGTGCGCATCCGCACCGGTGAAGAGGGCACGGACGCCATCTAGTCGCCGCCCACCCCACCCGATCGGGACGCATCGTTGCGTTCCGTCCGTTGGTCCCCGAGCCTCCCTTTGCGTCCTCAGAGGGGTCAGGCTCGGGGACCTTCGTAATGTTTTGTCGAGCCTCGTCGCGAGTCGATGGGTGGGATCGTTTGGGCGGCCCGACTCCGGCTCGTCGCTGGCGCTACGTAATCCTTTGTCGGGCCTCGTCGTGAATCGATGGGTGGGAACGGTTGGGCGGCCCGACTCCGGCTCGTCGCTGGCGCTTCCCTCGCCGGCCCCCGTCACGTCGCCTGCCGCTCGCCCGGTTCTTCGCTGGCGCTTCCCTCGCTGGTTGTTCGCTCTGTCGCGTACAGTCGGCGTTCATGTCGACCGTCGAGTCAGAAGCTCTCACCACTCCTGCGCAGGCGGGGCGTTGGACGGCGCAGTGGAAGGAGTTGTACGCCGAGGTCATCACGACCGGGCTGTGCACGGGTTGCGCCGGTTGCGTGGTCACCTGCCCCCACGACGTGATCGGCTACGAGCACGAAGAGGGCAAGTACATCCCGTTCCATCTCGAAGAGGAACTCGGCCTCGACAACTGCATCCACGGCGAGAAGGGATGCACCACCTGCACGAGGGCATGTCCCCGCTTCCGGGCGTGGGAGCCATCGGCCGACATGCACCTGTTCGGCCGGGTCCGCGAACCCGACGAGATGGCCGGCATCTGGCGCCAGCTGTACCTCACCCGCGCCAGTGACGACATGGTTCACAAGATGGGCCAGGACGGCGGCCTCGTCTCGGCGATGCTCATCTGGCTACGAGAGCACGACTACATCGACGCCGCTCTCGTGTCGGGCGTCGAGGACGACGACGCCTGGAAGGCCAAGCCCGCAGTCGTGTCGACGAAGGAGGAGATCCTCGCCACGGCCGGAAGCCGCTACACGTACTGCGCCAACCCGCTTGCGCTTCCCGAAGCGAAGGAGAAGGGCTACGAACGGCTCGCCCTCGTCGGAATGGGCTGCCAGACATCGTCACCGCCCACGATGTGGGACCGCAAGGCCGGCAAGGTGTCGAAGCCGTTCCTGTTCAACATCGGCCTGCTGTGCTCCAAGACGTTCGACGACGCCATCTTCACCGAGCTGTTCGAGGCCAAATACGGCCTGAAGAAGCAGGACATGGTGAAGATGAACATCAAGGGCGTGTTCCAGATCTGGATGAAGGACGGCTCGTACCACGAGGTCGACCTCAAGGAATGCCATCAGTGGACCCGCCAGGGATGCACGAGTTGCCCCGACTTCGCGGCCGAACATGCCGACGTGTCCACTGGCGGAATCGGCGAGGACAACGACTGGACGCTCACCATCGTGCGCACCGAGCTCGGCGAGCAGGTCATCGAGCGGATGATCGCCGACGGCTCGATCATCGCCAAGCCCGCCCAGACCGACGAAACCGCCATGCGCCTCCTGCGCCTCCTGTCGATCGTCAGTCGACGCCGCTGGCCGAAGGACGCGGATGCGGCGCCGGCGATCGGCGTGCCACCACCCAAGAAGAAGGCCGCCGCACCGCCGGCGGATGCTGCCCCGAAGTCCGACGGTTGACGTACACGATGTGCCTGGCACATCGGGTACGTCAGGGGGTCGGCGTGCGGGTGACGCCTTCTGGGTCGCAGGCAGCGAGATCGGCTTCGAACCGATCGAGTTCTTCGAGCGCCGGACCGCTGATCTCGGGATTGTCGCTGGTTGCGTTGTCGCCGAGATCGTTGAGGTCGTAGTCGTCCTCGATCAGGGCCAGCATGCATTCCTCGATCGCCGGCTGTTCCGCAGCGAGGGTGCTGACCAGATCCCGAGCGACGCGTTCGGCGCTGGGTGACGACTGGCATGCCGACACCCCGAACACGGCGACGAGACCGATGGCAAGCGTGTTGACGAGCGGGCGACGAGACGAGATCACAGCACCGCGAGGCTACTGGCGACCCACCGCACCGCCACCGGCACTCTCAGCCCACATCGGCGCCGCCACCCGCACCGGAGGCCCCATCGGCACCGGAGGCCAGTTCGACCGCACGCGAGAAGACGGCGTCCAACATCGGCTCGGTGAGGCGTTTGGTGAAGGTGTTCTGCTGGCTGGGATGGAACGAGCAGACCAGCGTCGGACCCTGATCGATCGCGACCTCCACGCCGTGGCCGAACTTCGGTCTCGGACGCACCCCGAAGTGTGCGCACGCCGCGTGATACCCGAACTGCCCGAGGCACACGACCACAGCGGCTCGCGTCAACGCTGCGAATTCCCGCTCGAGGAACGGCGCGCAGGCATCGCGCTCTGCGGGCGAGGGCTTGTTCGCCGGCGGCGCGCACTTCACTCCCGCTGTGACCCACGCGTCGGCGAGTTCCAGCCCGTCGTCGAGGGCCACCGACTCGGGCTGGCTCGCGAGCCCGGCGCGATGCATCGCCCGGAACAACCAGTCGCCGCTGCGATCACCGGTGAACATTCGGCCGGTCCGATTGGCTCCGTGCGCAGCGGGCGCCAGGCCGAGTACCACGATCCGAGCCTCTGCATCACCGAACCCGGGGATCGGCCTCCCCCAATACTCCTCGTCGCGATACGCCGCCCGCTTGTCGTGCGAGACCTGCTCACGCCACGCGACGAGACGCGGGCAGGTTCGACAGTCGATCACGTCGCGTTCGAGCCTGCCGAGCGGAGTCACAGCCCTCGACAGTAGGTTGGAGACACTCCATGGCCACAGCGAAGAAGTCTCCTCCACCCACGTTCACCACGGTGCTGCTCGTTCGCCACGGCCAGACGCCGACGACCGGCAAGGTCCTGCCCGGCCGCGCCAAGGGTCTCCACCTCGCCGACGAGGGGCGCCGCCAAGCCGACATCGCTGCCGGCCGAATCGCGGAACTGAAGCGCGTCGACGCCATCTACTCCTCGCCGCTCGAGCGGGCGAAGGAGACCGCGGCGCCCATCGCTGTGGCCCGTGGCCTGAAGACGACGATCGACCGTGGGTTGTTCGAGTGCGATTTCGGCGACTGGACCGGAGCCGAACTCAAGAAGCTGATGAAGCTGCCCGAGTGGCAGACCGTGCAGCGCGCGCCGTCGACGTTCCGGTTCCCCAACGGCGAGAGCTTCACCGAGATGCAGACGCGAATGGTCGGAACGCTCGATCGTCTGCGAGCAGCGCATCCGGGTGGCACCATCGTGTGCGTCTCGCACGCCGACACGATCAAGGCGGCGGTTGCCCACGCGATGGGTACGCACATCGACCTGTTCCAGCGCATCGTGATCAGCCCGGCGTCGGTCACGGCGATCGGGTACGGACCCGGCGGTCCCGTCGTGCTCGCCGTCAACTCGACAGGACGCCCACTGACCGACCTGCAGCCGTCGTGAGGATCTCCAGATGAGCGTGTTCTACGAGTTCGACGACGTCTCGGCCTTCACCGTGGGCACGATCGGACGTCCGGGCGAACGAATCTTCCTCCTCCAAGCTCGCGCCGACGGCCAGCGGGTCACCGTCAAGTGCGAGAAGCAGCAGACCGCTGCGATCGTGCAGTATCTGCGCCGGGTACTGGCCGACCTGCCCCCCGCCGAGGACCGCCCGATGAGTGGCGCCCTCGAGTTGCGCGAGCCGCTCGACCCGGCGTTCGTACTCGGCCCCATCGGTCTCGGCTACGACCGGTCGAACGACAGGGTGCTCATCCAACTCGAAGAGGTGAGCGAGGTCGACGACGAAGGTGAGCCGATCGAGGACGACGACCGCGGTCACGTGCGGCTCTACCTGAGTCGCGGACAGGCGGCAGCGTTCTGCGACCATGCCGACGGTGTCGTCGAAGCTGGACGACCGGCGTGTCAGTGGTGCGCGTTCCCCATGGATCCGGACGGACACGACTGCCCCCGGATGAACTGATCGTGTCCGAACCGTCGCCCAGTGAGATCGAGGACCATGACGACGAGTCGGACAGCGGATTCGACGACGATGCAGACGACGAGTTCCACGACGACGACGACGAC
>JBGTIA010000210.1:0-4429 GCA_041745835.1 Ilumatobacteraceae bacterium
CGGATGCTCATGGCAGCGGGGTCTCCTCTGAGACGACGCCCGCTGCGATGCGGGTGGAGCCGACTCCTTGGACGGTGACGGTGCTTCGCCCGAGAGCGGCGGAGCTGGTCAGGTTTTCGGTGGCCGAGATGGTGACGGTGATGCGTCGGCCGTCGACGTCGACGGAGGTGACCGTGCCGTCGAGTCCAACCCGGTCGAGCAGGGTGGCTGCGGTGCTGCGAGCGGCGCTGTCGGCGGCGGGCGACACGACGATCGCACCGTTGCGCAGGGCTGCGGTGTCGAGTTCTTGTGCGGCGGATCGTGATGCTTGGAAAGCAATCGAGTTCGCGTTGCGCTGGGCGGTGGTGGCTCGGCCGCCGTCGACGAGCAAGGACAGACACGCAGCGGCGGTGAGCGCGAGCAGCACGACGAACAGGGGAACCGCGAAGCCGGCGCCATCGTCGTTGCGCCAGGCCCGCCGACAGCGGGCGAAGAGCGCGTGGAGTCGTCTGGTCATGTCTGGCGGTACTTGTCGATGACGGCGCTCGATGTGGTGGTCATCGTTTCGTTGAATCCGTCGGTGGTGCCGAAGGTGCAGCTGATGGTGACGGATACGAAGTCGCCGGGTGCGAATGTGGAGGTGTCGACCGAGACAACGGGTCCGCCGGCACAGACGTTGCCGAGCGAGTTGTTCGCAACGGTGGTGGCGGCGGTGCGGGCGTTTCCGGCGGTGCGTTGCAGGGCAGCGGCTTGGGCTGATGCTTCAGCGGCGTGGTCGACTCGCACGACGGTCTCGGCTGCTTTGCCTGCCCATGCGAGCAGTGCAATGAACGCGACGATCGGGACAGTGAGGAAGACGAGTCCGATGACTTCGCTGACACCGCGATCATCGGACCAGGCGGCACGAGCACGCAGGTGCAGGTTGTTCATGGGAGTGGTTGCCAGTTCTCGATGGGTGTGTTCGTTTGGATCGAGATGGTCTTGTACGTGCCGAGCAGGACGCCGCGGGCCTCGGCGGTGACGGTGACGGCGGCGACTTGGCCGTTGCTGATGACCTCGACGTTCACGCCTCGGAGGTCTGGGTTGGCGTTGAGATTGTCGGTGAGCAGCGCATCTGCCTCGTCGGCGGAGAGGTCGCCGGTGGCGACTTGGACGACGACCTGGTTGGCACGGTCGGCTGCGATGGTGCGGGCGTGTTGCCAGAGCACGGTTTGGATTCCGGCGAACATCAACAGGACCGTGATGGGCGCCATGAAGATGACCGTCACGGTGACCGATACCCCGCGCTCGTCCGCGATCACACGACGGCATCGTGCAATCACGGACATGAGCGCGGTCCGGGCGGTCACGGCAAATTGCGGTTGGTGATGTCGTCGCCGATGTTGTCGCCGCGGTCGCTGACTGCGTTGTAGATGACAAGGCCGACCGCTGCGACGAGCGAGACAGCGATGGCGGCCCAGAAGATTTCCTGGATCGTGAGTGAGAAGCCGCCGTCGTCTCGGGCGGCTGCGCGGGAGCGGTCCCACGCGTAGCCGATCATGAAAAGGATCGGTGCGATCGGCGCCACGTGGGAAGTGGCGTCGATGCCTGCATCGAAGCGGTGTCTGGTTGCTGGTGTCATGGACATTGCTGCATTTCTCCTTGCTGGTGGGTGATTGCTGGTGGGGAAGGACGGGGTCAGCCGGTGGCGGAGAGGTTGTCGAGGAAGCCGGTGACGGCGGGGTACATGAGCATCACGATCAGGCCGACGGCAATGAGGAACTGCGGGAGCGACAACTTGCTGGACTGCAGACGTGCCTGGGTTTCCTCGGCAGCGAGCTGTGCGCTGCGCATCGACCGTGACTTGGCCATCAGGGTGCGGCGCACGGCCGCACCGTCGCTCGATGCGAGGCTTCCGGCTGCGGCGATCGATCGCAGCTCGTCGATCTCCCAGCGTCGGCCGAGTTCTTCCATGCCGGTGAGCATCGGCCGTCCGGAGATGCCGGCGTCGCGGAACGCACGGTTGAGTGCGGTGAACAGGCGCCCGTCGCCGGCGCGGGCGGCGAGCTGCAGTGCTTGTTCGTCTGCTTCGGCCGCTGCGAGGAGCATGGAGAGCACGTCGAGGAACGCTCCGAGCTGTAAGCGCAGTGCTTCGCGTTGTTCATCGGCGGCGTCGCCGAGACGCGCAACGACCAAGAACACGCCAAGACCGGCGAAGAGCAGCGACGCCCAAATCGGTATCAAGATGTTGACCCCGATGCCGGCAGCGGCAAGCACGCTCAACGCAATCACAGGGAAAACGAGTCCGAACACGGCGGCGAGTGCGCAGTGAGCGGCGAACAGCTCGGCGGGGCGGTCGAGCACGGCGAGATCGGCTCGGTAGCGACCGAAGCGTTCGGGCCCGACGCGTCGGATGATCCACGTACCGATCAGGTCGAGACCGGTGGAGTTGGTGTCGGATCGCAGAGACAACGCCGCAGGCCGGTGGAGACGGTTGACCGCGGAGGCAAGCGACGGCCTCGACGGGATGATCGCGAACGCAATGAGCCACAGACCGACGCCGATGGCGGCACCGACTGTGAGGGGCAGGATCATGTGCTGCTCCTGACGGTGAGGAAGCGGCCGGGTTGTTCGTAGATGGCGAGGCGCCGTGCCCACACGATCGCGACGATGAACGCGGCGAAGATCGCTGCGAGCACTGCTTGGCCGACCAGGGTTCGGAACGGGTCGAGGAACGACGAGCGCGAGAACACGAGCAGCCCGACGATGGAGAACACCGCGACGCCGACGATGATTCGCATGTCGAGCTTGGTGGCGGCGCGTTCGGCCTCGATCGTCTTGCGCCGCTCGACTCGTTCACGCGTGAGGTCGGCGAGTTCGGAGAGCAGTTCGGCGGTTTCACCGGAATGGGTTGTTGCGGTGAGCAGCACGGAGGCGACGAGGTCGCCGGTGGGGTCGTTGATCTCGTCCGCGAAGCGACGCAGCGCGATCGCTGCGTTCTCGCGTTCCATGCGTGCTGCGAGTCGTGTGACGGACTGTTGGATCTCGGGCGGGCACGTCACTGACGTCGCCGAGATGGCCGGGGTGAGCAGGGCACCGGCACGCAGCAGGTCACGGAGCTGTTCGCACCATGCCGCGAGTGCGTCGAGGCGGGCCTCGGCGACCTTCGAGGTCGTGCGCGGTTTGGCGAGCGTGTTCACGGCCATCCCGACGAGGATCCCGACGCCGAGCCCGGCGAGGGGCCAGCGCGACACGACGAGCATCAACATCGCTGCCATGACGCCCGCAACGCCGGTGGCGACATCGACGCCGGAGATCTCGGTGCGCCGTTCCGTCGACGGTGGCGTGTTCTTGGATGTGAAGCCGGCAATGATGCACACGACGCCAGCACCGACCAGAGCACCTGCGAGCAGCGCGATCATCGGGCATCTCCCGGCTTGAGGAACGACTCGACCGACAGGCCTTTTCCACGGATCCGGTTCAGCAGGTTCGGGCCGTAGGCGTCGGTTTGCACGAGCGTGTCGGAGTCGTAGTCGTACGACCAGATCTCCGATGACTGGATTGATCCGTCCGGGAGCTTGTTGCCGACTTCTCGGATCGAGGTGACGCGACGGTCGCGGCGTCCATCGCGGGGGACGAGATCGATGAACCAGACGAGGTCGACGGTCTGGCCGATCATCGACGCGATCTGCCACTCGCTCGGCCGAGTGGAGTGTGCGCTGCAATACAGCGCGAGGCGGTCCAGCACGATGGTCGGGTCGTCGGCGTGCAACGTGGTCAGCGATCGGTAGCTGGCACTGGTCGACGCCGACAGCATTTCCCATGCGTCGGGCCCGTGGACGACTTCGCCGAGGTTGACCCGGTCGAGGCGCATCTGACGGTTGCGCGCAATGAGATCGTCGAGCTCGATGGCACCTTCGTCTTCGGTGTTGCCGGTGCGGGTGAAGAACTCGACGACGTCGAGCGGGTTTTCCATCTCGAGGCGCGACTCGAGCAGGTTGAGTTCCTGCACGTCGCGCTCGAACGTGCCGGTGCGTTCGCCGGGATCGCGGGCGTGCAACGCAGCAGCCATCAGCGTCGTCTTGCCCGATGCCATGGGGCCGGCAAAGAGCTGCCCGAATCCGGCGCGGACAGCGACCTCGGTTTGTTGGGCGAGGCGGTGAGGGAGCATGTTTCGCTCGACCAGACCGTCGAGGGTGGGCATGGACAGCCGTTTGCGGCGCAGCGAGATGAGTGGTCCGCTCGACACACCGCGACGTCCTTCTCCACCGAGAACGGCGACGAAGCGGTGCCCGCCGGGGAGGCCGACTCGTACGAACGGGGTCTTGGCGTTGAGACGTTGGCCGCCGGTGCCGTTGTCGCGAATGACCCGCTCGGACAGTGCGATCGTGTCGCTGTCGGTCTCGAACACCTGACCAACACATGTCTTGGTGCCGGCGAGCGGCCCGCCGCCCCACCACACCCAACCAAT
>JBGTIA010000211.1:0-4178 GCA_041745835.1 Ilumatobacteraceae bacterium
GCGCCGGACGACCCGGCGTCCACGCAGCGCGAGCGCTCGTGTACCGGGACCGACGCGCCGCCGAGAGCTCGTTGATGGCCAAGGGCATCTTCGCCTGCGCAGCCAGGGAATCCGAGGCGGTCGCCGAACGCCATCGAGGACACGAATGACGGGCCGCGCGGGTTGAGGCGGCGAGATCCGCCGCTAGCATCGGACAACGCTATGTACGCAGTCATCGCCTCAGGCGGCAAGCAGGAAAAAGTGGCCGAGGGCCAGCAGGTACGGGTTGAACTGCTCGACGCCGACGAGGGCAGCGACGTGTCGCTGACTCCCGTCATGGTGGTCGATGGCAACACCGTGCTCGCCACCCCGGACGAGCTCAAGAGCGCGTCGGTCACCGGCAAGATCATCGGCCAGGTCAAGGGTCCGAAGATCAACGGCTACACCTTCAAACGCCGCACCAACCAACATCGTCGCTACGGCCACCGCCAGAAGTACCACCTGGTCGAGATCACTTCGATCTCGGTCTGATCGGCACCGGCTCGATCCGAACGGAGAACATCATGTCCAAGACCAAAGGTGGCGGCTCAACCCGCAACGGTCGCGATTCCAACGCACAGCGCCTCGGCGTGAAGGCTTTCGGCGGCAGTGACATCACTGCCGGCACGATTCTCGTGCGCCAGCGCGGCACGAGGTTTCACCCGGGCAAGAACGTCGGCAAGGGCAAGGACGACACGTTGTTCAGCCTCGTCGACGGCAAGGTCGAGTTCGGACACACGAAGGGCCGCAAGACGGTCAGCGTGCTTCCAGTCGACGCCTGACGCTCCACCACGAACGACAGCTGCAACGGCCGGGACCCTCGGGGGTTCCGGCCGTTTCGCGTCCCCGTGGGGTTTCGGAGCGATGAGCGAAACGCCGGGATTCGGGCGTGTCGCTCATCGCTGGTGGTGAAACGCGTCGGGTGATGAGCGAAGCGCCGCCATTCGGGCGTGTCGCTCATCGCTCCCGAGGCGTTACCGCCCCGAACGGGTCAGGCGTTGGCGAGCTTGGCTTCGAGGTCGTCGACCTCGACGTTGAGCGCTTCGGGGAGACGGTCCCCGAACTGCGCCAAGTGTTCGCGAATCTGCGGGATCGCAGCCTTCCAACCCTCGATGTCGACCGACAGGATCGTGTCGAGGTCCATCTCGTCGATCTCGAGGCCGTCGGTGTCGAGAGCCTCCTTGGTGGGCAGCTTGCCGATCGGGGTGTCGATCGCGTCGGCGTCGCCGTTCACCCGCTCGAACACCCACTTGAGGACACGGCTGTTCTCGCCGAATCCGGGCCACAGGAAACGACCGTCATCGTCCCGGCGGAACCAGTTGACGAAGAAGATCTTCGGCAGCTTGGCTGGATCGGTGGCCTTCTCCATCGACAGCCAGTGGGCGAAGTAGTCGGCGTAGTTGTAGCCGCAGAACGGAAGCATCGCCATCGGGTCGAAGCGCAGCTCGCCCTGGACGCCTTCGGCTGCGGCCGTCTTCTCCGACGCCATGATCGAACCGAGGAACACGCCGTGCTCCCAGTCGTTCGCCTCGGTGACGAGCGGGACCGTCGTGCGGCGTCGACCGCCGAACAGGATCGCCGAGATCGGCACGCCGGCAGGATCTTCCCATTCGGCTGCGATCGAGGGGCACTGTGACGCCGGAGCGGTGAACCGGGCATTCGGGTGGGCGGCCGGAGTCTCCACTTCGGGGTTCCACGCCTTGCCCTTCCAGTCGGTCGCCCGCGCTGGCGGCGAGTCGGTCATCTCCTCCCACCAGACGTCACCGTCGTCGGTGAGCGCGGTGTTCGTGTACACGCTGTTGCCCCACAACGTGTCCATCGCGTTCGCATTGGTCTTGTAACTGGTTCCCGGCGCCACGCCGAAGAAGCCGGCCTCCGGGTTGATGGCCCACAGCCGTCCGTCGTCGCCGAACTTCATCCAGCAGATGTCGTCGCCGACCGTCTCGGCCTTCCAGCCGGGGATCGTCGGGATGAGCATGGCCAGGTTCGTCTTGCCGCACGCCGACGGGAAGGCGCCGGCGATGTACTTCGCTTCGCCCTCCGGGTTGGTGAGCTTGAGGATCAGCATGTGTTCGGCGAGCCATCCGTCGTCTCGTGCCATCACCGATGCGATGCGAAGGGCGAAGCACTTCTTGCCGAGCAGCGCATTGCCGCCGTAGCCCGAGCCGTACGACCAGATCTCGCGGGTCTCGGGGAAGTGCACGATGTACTTGTTCTCCGCGTCGCACGGCCACGGCACATCGGTCGCGCCGTTCTCCAGCGGTGCGCCGACGCTGTGCAGGCACGGCACCCAGTCGCCGTCACCGAGCACGTCGAGCGCACCCTGGCCCATGCGGGTCATGATTCGCATGTTCACCGCCACGTAGGCCGAGTCGCTGAGTTGGACGCCGATGTGGGCGATCGGAGAACCGAGCGGGCCCATCGAGAACGGCACGACGTACATCGTGCGGCCTTTCATCGAGCCGTTGTACAGCCGCTTCATCTCGGCGCGCATCTCGTCGGGGTCACGCCAGTTGTTGTTGGGGCCCGCCTCGTCCTCGGTCGTCGAGCAGATGTAGGTGCGATCCTCGACTCTGGCGACGTCACCCGGATCGGAGTGCGCCCAGTAGCTGTTCGGCCGCTTGGCCTCGTCGAGCTTGGTGAAGGTTCCCGAATCGACGAGTTCCTGGCAGAGACGCTCGTACTCGTCGGCGGAGCCGTCGCACCAGTAGATGTCGGCGGGCTGCATCACTGCTGCCCACTCCGTGACCCAGTCCTTCAGGCGCTGGTTGCTGGTCGTTCCGCTCATCTGGTGACTCCTCGTCGAGTTCCGGGGGTTGAGGTCCGTACGGTGTGGCCGCGCGTGAGGCGACTGAAACATCGATCTACTCGCTCAAGCGTAGGGCCCCGCTCGTCGGGCGACGAAACACAGCGTGGGGTACAAGGTCACGATCTCGCGCCAGAGCGCCACATCTCGCCCGTTTCGGCGAGCCGCAGTCAGGAGTGGGCTCAGGCGCCGGGCGTCGCCATGTCGACTTCGGAGCCGAGGCGCAGGTGCGTGGCGAAGCCGGCATCGTCGAGGTCGAACACCACACGCTGGCCTTGGCGCAGCATGCGGAAGATCGAACCGGACAGCGCGTCAGCGGCCAGTTCGTAGTCGGCGAGGTTGGTGTCCGACATGACGAGTCCGTCACCGGTGACGGGGTCGTATGCCTTGATGACCCCCTGCATGACGAGAGCTCAGCCCGCCTTGACGATCTTGCCGGACTTGATGCAGCCGGTGCAGACGTTGACGCGCTTGGCGGCGCCGTTCACGCTGGCGCGGACGCGCTGGATGTTCGGATTCCAGCGCCGCTTGGTGCGACGATGCGAGTGGGACACCGACATGCCCCACGACGGGCCTTTGCCACACACTTCACATTTCGATGCCATTGGATTCTCCTGCAGAGCTGCCGGATGTCCGGCGCGATCACGTTGGTGGTGCCCGACCGACGACTCCGCCTGTCGGGACAGCTGTGAAATGCTACCAAGCCGATCGTCCGGCCCCTCGCCCCAACCGAAGCGCGTTCTCGTAAGCTCGGCAGTCGTGCCCACTCTGGAACGGTTGAACACCGCTGCGCTGCGCGAGACGGTCCGCACCTTCCGGGACACGGTGCGCGACCACGCCCACGGATTGAACCGGCTGAACGTCTATCCAGTGCCCGACGGAGACACCGGAACCAACATGGCGCGCACCCTCGATGCGGTGGTCGCCGAGATGGACACCGCCGCCGACGATGATCACGACGCCACCTGTGACGCAATCAGCCACGGATCGCTCATGGGAGCGCGAGGTAACAGCGGGGTCATCCTGAGCCAGATCATGCGTGGCTTCGCCGGCACCGTCAAAGAGCAGGCCGACGTCCAGGGCGCGAAGTTCGCGGAGGCGCTCCAGGCCGCTGCTGCCGGCGCGTACGACGCAGTGCTCAAGCCGATCGAAGGAACGATTCTCACGGTCTGTCGCGAGAGCGCCGAGGCCGCAAAGGTGGCTGCCGACGCCGGCGGTTCGCTCGTCGAGGTGGCCCGAGCGGCCCGAGCGGCCGGCAAGCAGGCGCTCGACAACACGCCCGAACAGCTGCAGGTGCTGAAGGATGCCGGCGTCGTCGACGCCGGGGGTGCGGGGTTCCTGCTGCTGCTCGACT
>JBGTIA010000212.1:0-4084 GCA_041745835.1 Ilumatobacteraceae bacterium
GCCCCTCGGCCGCGGCGATCGCGTGCGTGGCGATCGCACGGGCGTGCTCGACCTCGGCGCGCAGCCGGGCGTTCTCGATCTCGAGATGCATGACCCGCCGGATGCCCTCGAGGTTCATTCCCTCGTCGGTGAGCTCGGAGATGCGCTTCAGGATCGCGATGTCGGCATCGCTGTAACGCCGGTTCCCACCCTCGGTTCGCGCCGGTGTGACCAACCCGCGACGTTCGTAGATGCGCAGCGTCTGCGGATGCATCCCGGCGAGCTCCGCGGCGACCGAGATCACGTACACCGCCCGGGTCGTGGATCGTTCGTTGTCGGATGTGGTCATGCCATTGAACTCCTCGGATTGACCGTAGTCGCCGCCGCAAGCTGCTCGATCGCCGCTCGTTGCGCGTCGTTCAAATCGGTCGGTACGTGCACGTTGACCGTGACGATCAGGTCACCGGTGTGCTTGGCCGTCTGGATGCCCTTGCCGCGCACACGATGCCGGGTACCGGTCTGCGTGCCCGGCTTGAGTCGAAGCGTGACGCGAGGCCCCTCGAGGGTGGGCACGTCGATGTCGCCACCGAGCGTCGCCTCGGCGACGGTGACGGGGACCGGCACGGTGATGTTGTCGCCGCTGCGGCCGAACAGCGGATGCGGCGTCACCTTCAGTTCGACCAACAGGTCGCCTGCGGGTCCGCCGTTTCGACCGGGTCCACCGCGCCCCTTGAGGCGGATCGTCTGGCCGTCCCTGACGCCGGCGGGGATGCGGGTCTTGACCTCGCGTTGGCGCTTCTCCTCGCCACTGCCACGGCAGGTGGGACACGGATCCTCGATGCGACTGCCCTGTCCCCCACAGAGACGGCACGGCGAGGAGAACGAGAACATGCCCTGGTTGTCGTCGACGACGCCGCGGCCACCGCAGGACGAGCACATCACCGGCGACGTGCCCGGCTTCGCGCCGGATCCGTGACACGTCGAGCACTGCGCGTCGGTGGTCAGGTACAGTGTCGTGGTGATGCCGTGCACCGCGTCCTTGAAGTCGACAGTGAGCTGCGCGGTGATGTCGGCGCCGCGGCGCGGGCCGACACCCGAAGCACCCCCCGACCGGCCACGGCCGGGTCCATTGCGGCCGAACATCGACCCGAACAGGTCGCCGAGGCCGCCGGCGCCACCCATGTCGTCGACGTTGAACGTGAACCCACCCGGAGCACCGCCACGTCCACCCATCGCCGCCGGACCCATGGCGCGGACCTCGTCGTACTCCTTGCGTTTGGCGTCGTCACCGAGCACGTCGTACGCCGCAGCAACCTCCTTGAACTTCTCCTCGGAGGGTGCGTCGCCCGGATTCTTGTCGGGATGCAGGTCGCGGGCGAGCTTGCGATACGCCTTGGTGATCTCCTTGGCTGTTGCGCCCGTGTCGACGCCGAGCGTGCGGTAGTAGTCCTTCTCGAACCATTCACGTTGTGCCATCAGATCTCACCTCCTCGCGGTTCGGTGGGACAACAGGGGTCAGACCCCAGTTGTCCCCCGCCTGTCCTCATCGTTGTCCACGGGACAACTGGGGTCTGACCCCTGTTGTCCCGCTCAGTCCTTCGTCTTGACCATGGCGGCTCGCAGCACCCTGCCCTTCCAGGTGTAGCCGCTGCGGAGCACCTCGGCCACGATCGGCTCACCGCCGTCGCCCGTTTCGTGGGCCACTGCCTCGGCGAGCTCGGGATCGAACGGCTGGTTCTCGAGATCCAAGGTCTCGAGACCGTGCTTCTTCAACTCGACAAGCATCTGGTTGAGCAACGGTCCGACCTCGTCGGGATGGCGCACGAACGCAGCCTCGGCAGCGTCGAGTACGGGCAACAGTGCTTCGGCGAGTCGACCCGAGGCACGGTCGGCCTCGGCGAGCGACTGCGCCGCGACACGCTTGCGGTAGTTGTCGAAGTCGGCCTGGATGCGCTGCGCCATGCCCTTGAACTCCTCGCGCTCGGCGAGCAGTGCGGGCACGTCGACGTCGGAGTAGTCGAGCTCGCCCACGATGGCGTCGAAGTCGTCCACGCCGTCGACGTCGTCGCCGGGGCGGCGTATCGAGTCGGTGATGTCGTCGATCTCGCTCGCGCGTTCGGGCACGTCGTCGCCGACCGGTTCCCCCGTCGGTGCGGTAGCACCGTCGGGGAGGTCGGCATCGACGTCGGGATCCCGCGGTCCGGGCGGGTCGACCATGTCGCCGTCCATCGCCGGATCAGCCCTTCTCGTCGTCGTCGACGATCTCGGCATCGACGATGTCGTCGTCGTTCACCGCACCGGCTCCCGAGTCCTGACCCGACGCCGAGGTGCCCTCGGCACCCGAGTCGCGAGCGGCCGCTTCGTACAGCTTCTGGCTGAACGCCTGGCTCGCCGACATCAAGGTGTCGGTCGCCGCCTTGATGGCCTCGGTGTCGTTGCCCTCCATCGCCTTCTTGAGATCGGCCAGCGGCTGTTCGACGGCCTCCTTCTCCTCGGCGGTGACCTTGTCACCCTGTTCCCGCAACACCTTCTCGGTCTGGTAGACGATCGAGTCGGCGTTGTTGCGGATCTCGGCCTCGTCACGGCGCTTGCGGTCGTCCTCGGCGTGGGCCTCGGCGTCCTTCACCCTCTGCTCGATGTCGTTCTTGTCGAGCGTGGACTGACCGGTGATGGTCATCGACTGCTCCTTGTTGGTCGCCCGGTCCTTGGCCGACACGTGGACGATGCCGTTCGCGTCGATGTCGAAGGTGACCTCGATCTGCGGCACGCCGCGAGGCGCCGGCGGCAGGTCGACGAGTTGGAACTTGCCGAGCGTCTTGTTGTAGCTCGCCATCTCGCGTTCGCCCTGGATGACGTGGATCTCGACCGACGGCTGGCTGTCCTCGGCGGTGGTGAACACCTCGGTGCGCTTGGTGGGGATCGTCGTGTTGCGCTCGATGAGCTTGGTCATCACGCCGCCTTTGGTCTCGATGCCGAGGCTCAGCGGCGTGACGTCGAGCAGGAGCACGTCCTTGACGTCGCCGCGCAGCACGCCGGCCTGCACCGCAGCGCCGATGGCCACGACTTCGTCGGGGTTGACCGTCTTGTTCGGCTCCTTGCCGGTCAGGCTTTGGACGAGGTCCGTCACTGCCGGCATGCGGGTCGAGCCGCCGACGAGGATCACGTGGTGCAGGTCGCCCTTGGACACGCCGGCGTCCTTGAGCGCCTGCTCGAACGGGACGCGGCAACGCTCCATCAGATCAGAGGTCATCTCCTGGAACTTCGAACGCGAGAGCATCTCGTCGAGGTGCAGCGGTCCGTCGGCCGTCGCGGTGATGAACGGCAGGTTGATCTGGGTCTGCTGGACCTGGCTGAGCTCGATCTTGGCCTTCTCGGCCGCCTCCTTCAGACGCTGGGCAGCCATGCGGTCGGCTGCGAGATCGACGCCGTGTGCAGCCTTGAACTGTTGGACGAGCCAGTCGATGATGCGCTGGTCCCAGTCGTCGCCCCCGAGCTGGGTGTCGCCGTGGGTCGACTTGACCTCGAACACGCCGTCGCCGATCTCGAGCACCGACACGTCGAACGTGCCGCCGCCGAGGTCGAACACGAGGATCGTCTCGTCCTCGGACCCCTTGTCGAGGCCGTAGGCGAGCGCTGCAGCGGTCGGCTCGTTGATGATGCGCAACACCTCGAGACCGGCGATCGTGCCGGCTTCCTTGGTGGCGGTCCGCTGGGCGTCGTCGAAGTACGCCGGAACCGTGATGACCGCCTGGGTGACCGTGGCACCGAGGTAGGCCTCGGCGTCGCGCTTGAGCTTCATCAGCGTGCGTGCGGAGATCTCCTGCGGCGTGTAGGTCTTGCCGTCGACGTCCTCGGATTTCCAGCCTTCGCCCATGTGGCGCTTGATCGAGCGGAAGGTCCGATCCGGGTTGGTGATCGCCTGACGCTTGGCGACCTCGCCGACGAGCACCTCGCCGGACTTCGAGAAGGCGACGACCGACGGCGTCGTGCGGGCACCTTCGGAGTTGGGGATGACGACGGGTTCGCCACCCTCGAGGACGGCGACCACCGAGTTGGTGGTTCCGAGGTCGATGCCGACTGCCTTGGCCATGGTGTTGCTCCTCTT
>JBGTIA010000213.1:0-3450 GCA_041745835.1 Ilumatobacteraceae bacterium
GCTCCGCGGCGGCGACGAAGCCGGGGCGATCGCCATCGGCAACGTCGTCGGCTCGAACATCGCCAACGTGCTGCTCGTGCTCGGCACGGCCGCCGCCATCGGTGGGTCGCTGTTCGTCGCGCAGCGCATCGTTCGACTCGACGTCCCGATCATGATCGGCGCTTCGGTGCTCGTGCTCGTGTTCGTGCTGAACGAGAAGCTGGAGCGAAGCGAGGGCCTCGTCCTGCTCTCCGCGCTGGCGGTGTATCTCACGTGGACCGTGATCGCAGCGACCCGCGGATCCTCGCCGGACATCGTGACCGAGTACGACGAGGCGCTCGATCCCGAGGCGCTCGCCGAGGCATCGGTGATCGCCGACATCGGCTACCTCCTGCTCGGTCTGATCCTGCTCGTCTTCGGCTCGCAGGCCCTCGTGAATTCGGCGAGCGACATCGCCACCGACTTGGGCGTCAGCGATCTCGTGATCGGGCTGACCGTCGTGGCGATCGGAACGTCGTTGCCCGAGGTGGCCACCTCGGTCCTTGCCGCCATCCGGGGCCAGCGTGACCTCGCGGTCGGCAATGCAATCGGCTCGAATCTGTTCAATCTGCTCGCCGTGCTCGGCGTCACCGCAGTCATCTCACCAAACGCCATTCCCGTCGCCGCCAGCGCCGTGCAGGTCGACATTCCCGTGATGGTCGCCGTGGCGGTGGCGTGTCTGCCGTTGTTCGCCAACGGCTACGTCCTCTACCGGTGGGAGGGCATCGCCTTCCTCGTCGGGTACGCGGCGTACCTGATGTGGCTCGTGCTCGATGCCACCGAGCACGGATACCGCCAGTCCTACGGCAACGTGATGCTGTATTTCGTCGTGCCGATCGTGACGGTCACGATCGCCACGCTCTGGTACCGGGGCCGGGCGGACGGTCCGGCCGAGCTCCGCTGACCGACCGACATCCGCTGCGAACGTCAGGTGGCGTCCCGAGATCTCACGGCGCCTTGCGCGCCACGAGCGCAGCGCCGACGATGCCTGCGCTGTTCGCCATCGCCGCGGCGACGACCGGGGTGTCGAGGGAGATCATCGGCAACCACATGTCGGCGGACTTCGATGCGCCGCCACCGATCACGAACAGATCGGGCGAGAAGAGCATCTCGACGTGACGGAGGTACCGCTCGACCCGCGGCGCCCACTGCTTCCAGCCGATGCCCTCGCGTTCGCGGACGCTTGCTGCAGCGTGCGATTCGGCGTCGCGCCCGTCGAGTTCCAGGTGGCCGAGTTCGGAGTTGGGCACCAGTGTTCCGTTCACGAACAGCCCCGAACCGATGCCGGTTCCGAACGTCAACACCAGTACCACGCCTTCGATGCCGTGGGCTGCCCCCCAACGCACTTCGGCGAGCCCGGCGGCATCGGCATCGTTCACCATCGCCACGTCGACACCGCAGGCTGCGGTGAACAGGCGGTCGGCGTCGACGCCGATCCAGGTCGCATCGAGATTCGCCGCAGAGTGCACCACGCCGTGATGCACGATCCCGGGGAAGCCGACGCCGATCGGACCCGACCACTCGTGTCGGCGGACGAGTTCGGCGGCCACGACGGCCATCGCCTCGGGCGTGGCGGGCTTCGGTGTTGGGATGCGGATCCGGTCGGCGGCGAGCTCACCGGTGTCGAGGTCGACGACGGCCGCCTTCATGCCAGAGCCGCCGATGTCGATGCCGAACCCGAGCTTGAAATCCTGACCGGGAACTCGACCGGCAACTCGACCGGCAACTCGACCGGTGTCGGGGGCGGAGCTCACCACGGTCAGCTTCGCTGCTGTCGCGCTTCGGACCAGGTGAGGCCCTGCTCGAGGTTGGGCTCGCGAGGCAGTCCGAGGACGAACTCGCCGACGATGTTGCGCTGGACGGCGAAGGTGCCGCCGCCGAGCGTCAGCGCCGGGCTGAAGAGATAGCCGTAGTGCCAGATCGCCTCGACGCCGTCGAACCGCTTCGCGGCGCCGAGGTTGTTCTCGGTCGGTCCGCTCCGCGACGACGAGGCGATGGTGCCCGCAGGTCCAGACCCGGTGAGCATGCCGTCGGCGCCGGCGACATCCTTTGCGAGCGCCATCACGTGCTGGCCGTGCTCGTCGGCCATGATCTTCTGGATCGAGGCCTCCGGGCCGGGGGTCTTGCCCTTCAGCCGTGCGCTCAGGCTCCTCATCCGGTTGAGGTGCAGCAACTTCGCCTCGATGTGCAGGCGGGTGGAGCGTTCGCGCAGCACCGGATCGGTCAACTCGTCGGCGCGGCGGATGAGGTCGATCAGGTCGTCGGCCGACGGCCCGACCCCCCACAGCGAGCCGGCCGCTGACAGCGACACCCGTTCGTTCGACAGGGTGACCTTGGCGAGACGCCACCCGTCGCCCTCCTCGCCGACGCGCAACGACACCGGGATCCGCACGTTGTCGAAGAACACCTGGTTGAACGAGTGCGCAGTGGTCATGTCGACGATCGGGCTCATCGAGATACCGGGCAGATCCATGGGGCAGATGAAGTAGGAGATGCCCTTGTGCTTGGGTTGGTCGGGATCGGTACGGGCAATGAGGATCCCGAGCTGTGAGTGGTGCGCACCGCTCGACCAGATCTTCGAGCCGTTGACGACGTACTCGTCACCGTCCCTCACAGCTCGAGTTGACAGGTTCGCCAGGTCCGATCCGGCGTCGGGTTCGGAGAAGAGTTGACACCAGATCTCCTCGCCGCTGAAGATCTTCGGGAGATATCGCTCGTGCTGTTCGGGCGTCCCCGCGAGGAAGATCGTCGGCGCGGCCCAGCCGATGCCGATGTGGTTGCCAGGGCGTGAGATGCCCGCCTGTGCGAGCTCGTCGTCGATGACGAGTTGGTCGATCGGGTCGGCCTCGACGCCCCACGGCTTCGGCCAGTGTGGCACGACGTAGCCGGCCTCCGCGAGCTGCCGAGACGTCGGGTTCGGGTTGCGCTCGATCCAGTCGCGAACGACGCGACGGGTCGGGTGGTCGTCGGGTGGGAGGTCGAAGTCCATCGCTGCGCAGTCTTGCCGCTCGGCGCGATGTGATCAGATTCGGGCGATCAGGTGCCGGTGCTCGCGCCCTGCTTCTTCGCCGGAGCCTTCTTCGCCGGAGCCTTCTTCGCCGGAGCCTTCTTCGCCGGAGCCTTCTTCGCCGGAGCCTTCTTCGCCGCAGTCGACCTCCTGGCGGGGCTCTTCTTGGCCGGAATCTTCTTCGCCGGAGCCTTCTTCGTCGGAGCCTTCTTCGCCGGAGCCTTCTTGGCGGGGCTCTTCTTGGCCGGAGCCTTCTTCGCTGGAGCCTTCTTCGTCGCGGTCGACCTCCTGGCGGCGCCGCGGCGCATTGCGGCCGCTCCCTGTTGCTCGGACCAGATGGCGCCGGTGGCCTCGAACAGCACGGCGATCTCTGCGATGTGTAGGTCGACGAGATCCCACAGGTCAGGCACCAGCTCGCGGTCCGC
>JBGTIA010000214.1:0-1647 GCA_041745835.1 Ilumatobacteraceae bacterium
CTTCTCCTCACGCCGCACCGCGCTGCGCAGGTCGGCGTCGGCCGCTTCGTCGGCCATCTCGGTGACGAGGCGCTCCACGCGCTCCGCCCACCCGTCGGGTCGCTGCAGCCACAGGATGCCGATCGGATCGACGAGTTCGGGCAGTGCGCCGGCAGCGATCGCCGTACGGAACGATTCGTCGGCGTCAATTGCACGACGAAGTCGTCCGAGTGATCCCGTGGGAACTCTCGTCTTGGAGGAGAGTCCGCGCAGCTCTCGCGGCACGGAGATGGACGCCTTGCGCTTGGTGATCTCGTCGGCCATCACGATTGCGAACTCGATGGCACTGCGCAGATGGCGGTGCTCGATCGACGCCGGATCCGACATGACCGAACCCTATCCGATCGACTCTCCACACAGAACGAGTGTTCTTGACAGGGTACACACGTTCGTGATGACATGCAGCGGATGCCATCCCGTTCGATCGCCGAGCTCCCCCACCAGCGGTCGTTCGACGAACTCGGCACCCCGCTGCACGACGTCACGTTCTGCGTGATCGATCTCGAGACGACGGGCGGCAACCGCAACGACGACATGATCACCGAGATCGGCGCGGTCAAGGTTCGCGGCGGCGAGTGTCTCGGCACGTTCCAGACCCTGGTCAACCCCGGCCGAGCGATCCCACCGCAGATCACGATGCTCACCGGCTTGTCCGACATGCTCGTTGCGCCGGCGCCGCGGATCGAAGCCGTGCTGGGCACGTTGATCGACTTCGTGGGCGACGCGGTGATCGTCGGACACAACGTCGGCTTCGACGTCGGCTTCCTTCGCGCGGCGTGTCAGCGCGCCGAGCGTCCTCCGCTGGCCGGCACCGTGGTCGACACCGTTGCCCTGGCTCGTCGGCTGGTGCGCGACGAGGTGCCCGACTGCCGGCTGGGCACGCTTGCCTCCCGGTTCCGGCTCGATCACCGCCCGAGCCATCGTGCACTCGACGACGCGCTCGCCACCGCCGATCTCCTGCACCTCCTGATCGAACGCGCCGCCGGTCTCGGCGTCGTCGGACTCGACGACCTCGTGCTGCTGTCGAAACTCGCCGGGCATCCGCAGGCGAGCAAACTGAAGATGACCGCCGACCTCCCACGGTCGCCCGGCGTGTACATGTTCCGCGGCCAGCGCGACGAAGTCCTCTACGTCGGCAAGGCGACCAACCTCCGCCAGCGGGTCCGGTCGTACTTCGGCAGCGACGACCGGCGCAAGATCGGCCCCATGCTGCGAGAGACCCAGTCGGTGTCGCACCTCGACCTCCCCGATGCGCTCACCGCGGAGGTGATCGAGAGTCGGCTGATCAGCCGGCTCCTCCCCCGCTACAACCGCACCGGCACCCGCGCCGACAAGTACTGCTACGTGAAGCTCGACATCGACAGCGCCTGGCCCCGCCTGTCGGTGGTGAAGAATCCGTCGGCGAAGGGCCTCCATCTCGGCCCGCTTCCATCGAGGACCATGGCCAACCTGGTGGTCGAGGCGATCCAGACCGCCGTCCCGCTGCGTCGTTGCACGGTGCGGATGGGACGTGGGTACGCAGGGCCCGACGGCGCACCGGTGTGCAGTGCGGCACAGCTCGGCGTGGCGTTGTGCCCCTGTTCGGGCACGGCCGATCCCGCTGCGTAT
>JBGTIA010000215.1:0-1520 GCA_041745835.1 Ilumatobacteraceae bacterium
GAACACGTTCGGTCGCACCTCGTTGGTGTACGCGGTGAGTTGCGACGTCTCGGGGCAGCACGTGATCTGCGCGGCGAAGTCGAGCAGGTAGTAGTGCCCGAGGAGCCGCTCGAAGATGTGCGCCATCGGGAGGTACGACAGGTGCTTCTTGCCGGCGAAGTTCTCGATGTCGGTCTGCTCGCGCATCGATTGGCCCACCGATTCGAGGGTCCAGGCGATGTTGCCGTGCGACAGCATCACGCCCTTGGGTGGACCGGTGGTGCCCGAGGTGTAGATGATCGTGGCGATGTCGTCGAGCGTCGCGATCTCGGCGAGTTCACGCAGATCGGACGGATCGGACGCAACGAGATCGGCGTACGGCACAACGGCATCGCCGGCGGTTTCCGATGGCTCGACGAGCACGATCGACTCGAGCGTGACGAGCGACTCGCGGACCTTCAGGAACCGCTCGAGGAAGGTGTCGTCCTCGACCACTGCCACCTTGGCCTTGCAGTCGTTGACGAGGTAGTCGATCTGCTCGGGAGCGGTGGAGTTGTAGATCGACACCGGCGTGGCCCCGACGAACAGCACCGCCAGGTCGAGCGCGTGGAACTCGGGCCGGTTCCGCATCATCAGCACGACGGTGTCGCCCTTGCCGACGCCCAGTTCGGACAGCCCGGTGGCCAGGCGTGCGGTCACGTCGGCCAGTTCGGTCATCGTCCAGCCGTGCCAGGCACCGTCGGCGTCCTTCCATCGCACCACCTCGACATCGCCGTTGGTGTCGAGGTTGGTGAGGAATCTCTTCGCGAGATTCTGTCCGACGATGCGGTCGTTCAGTTCTTGGCTCGTGGTCATCTCCCCAGTGTCGCGCGTCAGCGCCGAAAGTGACACATGACCCGTCGATGGGGCCGATGTGGGTCGTTGAGGCGGATCGTCGGTCCGGTTCAGCGTCGTTCGAGGAACGCCACCACTGCGTCGGTGAAGACGTCGTTCTTGTCACCGGCGATCATGTGCGCTGCGCCCGCGACGTCGACGTACTCGGCGTGCGGCACCATCTCACGGAAGTCGGCGACTTCGGCATCGGTGACCAGATCGGACAGGCGACCTCTCACCAGCAGCACCGGAAGTGTGAGGCGCCGGGCGATCGTCTCGAGTTCGCCGTGATGCGCGTCTCGGGCGTGTTCGCTGGTGCCGCCGGTGCGCATGCTGATGAATGCCGGATCCCAGTGCCAGCGCCAGCGTCCGTCCTCGCTGCGCCGGAGGTTCTTCGCCAGCCCGGAGAGATCGGTCGGCCGGGGCCGATGCGGCTGGTACGCAGCGATGGCGTCGGCCGCATCGTCGAGGGTGGCGAACCCGTCCAACGCATCCTTGCCCATGAACTCGAGGATGCGGCTCACCCCCGCCGCAGCCGGTCTCGGCGTGATGTCGACGAGGACGAGCGACGAGAACCGTTCCGGCGCAGCGTTGACGGCGTGCAGCCCGGTCATCCCACCGAGCGACGCACCGACCCATGCGATCGGCTCGCCCACCCAGTCGGCGAC
>JBGTIA010000216.1:0-5298 GCA_041745835.1 Ilumatobacteraceae bacterium
GGTCAGGCGCCCTTGACGACGTGCTCGACGACCTCGAAGCTCATCAGGTCGGCGCCCTGGGCGACGGGTTTGCGGGGTGCGTCGCCTTCCGCTGGCTGGTTGCCGTCGGCCTGGCCGCTGCCGTGACCCCGTTCGAAGTCCTGGCTGTTCATCCAGGCCTGGAAGTGCTCCTCGGACGCCCACCGGGTGTAGACGAAGTAGCGGTCCTCGCCTTCGACGGGCCGCAGGAGTTGGAAGTCCTCGAACCCGTCGAACTGCTCGACCATCTTCGCCCGCCCGGCGAAACGACCTTCGAGCTGCGGACCCATGCCCTCGGGAATGGTGATGGCGTTGATCTTGACGACACTCATGTCGTCAGTGTGCCGTGCTCAGCCAGGGCTCACCAGTCGGGCGAGGGTCTCGAACGCGTCGAAGACATCGACGTAGCGGGTCGTGAGCGGCGACATCCCGAAGCGGAGGATGTCGGGGTCGCGTCGGTCGATGATGATCTTGCGTTCGGTCAGTTCGTCGTGGAGTCGGCGAGCGTCGACGCAGCGGATCGCGACGTGCCCACCGCGTCGGTGTTCATCGCGCGGCGTCGCGTTGTCGAGGCCGAACTGATCGGCGAGATCGATCCCGAACCCGGTGAGTCTCCGAGCCTTCTCGGCGATGGCACCGATGCCGGCTTCGACCGACAACCGGATCCCTTCGCGGGCAGCCGTCAGACCGAGCACGGGTGGCGTGCCGTTGAGCATCCGGGCGACGCCGTTGCGCGGATCGAACGGTCGCTCCATGGCGAACTGGTCGGATTGGCCGAACCATCCCCAGATCGGCTGCGTCACCCGATCCTGGATCTCGCTCGAGACGTACACGAATGCCGGAGCGCCGGGCCCACCGTTGAGGAATTTGTACGTGCAGCCGACGGCCAATTCGACGCCGGCGCCCGGGAGATCGAGTTCGAGCACACCGGCCGCGTGCGACAGATCCCACACGGTGATCGCTCCGGCCGCTCGGGCGCGCTGGGTCTCGCCGACGAGGTCCTGGACCTCGGCCGTTCGGTAGTCGACCAACGAGCGCACGACCACGTGGACGCCATCGAGATCGCCGAGCCCGTAACGGACCTCGACGTCGCGGAGACGAACGATGCCTTCGACCACGTAGCGGTCGGTCGGGAAGTCGCCCTCTGGGATGGCGATCACCTGGCGCTCTCGCCGCTGGGCAAGATCCAGTGCGACGTTGACCTGTTGGAAGATGCCGACGGTGGTCGACTCGTGCACCGCCACTTGTCCGGCGCCTGCGCCGAGCAGTGGGGCGAGGTCGTCACCGACGGCGAGGGTGAGGTTCAACCAGTCGTGCTCCCACCACGACGAGATCAGGTCGCCCGACCACTGTTCGACCACGCGGTGCAGGGCCTCGACGGCGCGCTTCGGAGTGCGCCCGAGCGAGTTCCCGTCGAGGTAGATCAGCTCGGGATCCGGGATCACGAACTCGTCGCGCCATCGTGCGAGCGGATCGACGGCATCGAGGTGCAGCGCGTCGGAGCGTTCGATCACGCCGCCACTCTGTCAGCTCGTCGCCCGAGTCGACCGGACCGTCCGAAATGTGCCCGGATCGTTGCGCTCAGCGAGCAGATCCGTGCATTTTTCGGGTGGTGTCGGGTGGTTTCGGGTGGTTCGGTTGGCGGGGTCGCTCGGTGCGGTCAGTTGGCGAGGCCGATGAAGCTGGCGTGGCGGACGAGGCCGTCGTTGGTGAACTCGGCGATCTCCAACACGGCATCCAGCGTCGGTGTCACCCAGCGCGCCGTACGCCTGACTGCGGGGGGCGGCGGCGGGTCGAACGGGCAGTCGTCGGTTCGCAGTGCATCGAGCTGCGCGGTCAAGGCTTCGAGAGTGCGGTGATCGAAGCCCGTCCCGACACCACCGGCGAATTCGAGGACACGGTCGAGACCGTCGAGGGAGCTGTCGGCGCGGCGACGGCCGACGAGCAGCGCACCGAAGGTGTTCGAACGGTTGCCCGTCCCGGTCGTGTAGCCGCCGATGGTGAGCGTGACCTGCAGACGGTTCTTGATCTTGCGCCACTCCTTGGTTCGAGTCCGGGGCCGGTACGTCGAGTCGGTGCGCTTGGCGATTACGCCCTCGAGCCCACGCTCGGCCGTGGCCGCCAGCAGTTCGGCGCCACCGCCGACGCTGTGTGACGGCACGGCCCAGTTCGGGCCCGGCTCGACGACGTCGAGCAGCAAGCGTCGCCGATCGAGATACGGCAGCCCGATCGTGTCGGTCCCGCCGATCTGGAGGACGTCGAACAGGTACAACGCGGTCTGGAACCGCGAGCCGGCGCCACTCTGCTGGAGGTGTCCGAAGTTCGGTCGTCCCTCGTCGTCGAGGACCACGAGTTCGCCGTCGAGAATGGCGGCCGACGCGTTGATCGATCCGGCGAGCCCTGCGATCTCCGGCCAGCGATCTGTCACGTCGTGACCGGCGCTGCTCTGCAGTCGGAGCCTGCCTCCGTCGACGTGGGCGACCGTGCGGTAGCCGTCCCACTTGATCTCGTATGCCCAGTCGTCTGCGCTGGCGTCCGTCGCAGGGAGCGACCCCATCGTCGCCTTCATCGGCAGGACGGGGAACCTCAGCGTCACGTCGCGACCTCAGTCCGCCGATGTGGTGCCGGGGAGGGGCAGCCGGCTCGACAGGACGCCGTCGGCCTCCAGGCGATCGAGGCGGTCGTCGTCGTAGCCGAGGAGGTCAGCGAGCACCATGCGGTTGTCCTCGCCGCGGTACTTCGGGACTCCCGACACGCCGACGTCCGGCGATGCACTGAACCGCCACGGCACGTTCGGCACTCGGATGGTGCCGCCGCCCCGGTCGTCGACCTCGACGACCGCGCCCCGCTCGCGGGCCCAGTCCGTGTCCGTCAGCTCACCAGGCTCGCGCACTCTGCCGACCGCCAGTTGGTGTTTCGAGAACTGTTCCTCGAACGTTGTCGCGTCCGGGACCGTCGCAGCGTGGTCACGGATGATCTCGCGTAGTGCGTCGAAGTGCTCGAGCCGGGCGGCGACGTCGACGAAACGGGGGTCGTCGGCGAGTTCGGGCCGACCCATGGCGGCGATGAAGAAGTCGAACGTGCCGCGCTCGGCGGGATGCCCGCTGACCACCAGCGACTCGCCGTTGGCGACCGTCAAGACGAGGTAATCGCCTGGACGGAAGCTGCGAATCCACTGTGGGTCGTCGTGGCCGTCCCACAGCGAGTCGTGGAGGTGCTCGTTCACGTACAGCATCGTCTCGGCCATCGACACGTCGATCCACTGGCCCTCGCCCGTGTGCTCGCGCTGGTAGAGCGCTGCGAGGATTGCAGCGGCGGTCTCGAGCGAGGTGTACACGTCGGCGTGACTGTGCGGGTCCTTGGCGAGTTGACCGCCACGTGCGTTCCCTTGTGAGGCGATGATGCCCGACTCGGCCTCGACGACCGGCGCGTACGCCCGGCGCTTGACCCACGGCCCGGTCTGGCCGTACCCGGAGATCGAGGCGTAGACGAGTCGTGGGCTGCGCGCCCGCACGGTGTCGGCGTCGAGTCCGAGACGTGCCATCACGCCCGGGCGGTAGTTCTCCACCAGCACGTCGGCGTGTTCGGTGAGTGAGAGCAGGATCTCGGCGCCCTCGGCCGTGGCGAGGTCGAGACTGAGATTGCGCTTGCCGACGTTCTGTTGCACGAAATAGCTGGCGAGTCCGTGGCGCCGGGGGGTGGCGAACCGGGTGAGATCGCCTGCCGGCGGTTCGATCTTGATCACGTCGGCGCCCATGTCGGCGAGCATCCGGGTGCAGTGCGGTCCGGACAGCACCCGGCTGAGGTCGAGCACCCGGATCCCTGCGAGCGGGCGTGCAGTCGGCGAGGCGGCGGTCACATCACCCATCGTGCCCGATGCGGTCCTCCCGGACCCGACCCCGGAGGACCGGAACGGACCCACCGGTCCTTCCGGACCCGACCCCGGAGGACCGATCCGTCTGCGCAGCCGGCGGTCGACCACACTGCTCGAATGCCGAAGGACGATACTGCTGCGCCACTCACCGGACAGCTCGCACTGGTCACGGGCGGTGGTTCGGGGATCGGGCTGGCCTGCGCCCGTGCGCTTGCTATCGACGGCGCTGCGGTGGTGCTCGCCGCTCGGAATGCGGAACGCCTGGCGTCGTCGGCCGCCGACCTCCGCGCCGAGTTCCCTGATGTCGACGTGGCCACCGTGGCATGTGACGTGACCGACGAAGCGAGCGTCGAAGCCGCCTGTACGTTCGCTGCACAGGCCGGCCGGTTGACCATCGTCGTCGCGAACGCAGGCACCGGATCGGCCGGTCCGTTCCATCTCACGACCTTGGACGACTGGAACTCGGTTCTCACGACCAACCTCACCGGTGCGTTCCTGACGATGAAGCACTCGGTGCCGCACCTCGCTGCGAATGGTGGAGGATCGATCGTGGCGATGTCGTCGATCGCTGCGGTGTCGACGCATCGGTACATGACGCCGTACAACGTGTCGAAGGCGGGCCTCGAGATGCTGGTGCGTCAGGTCGCCGACGAGCTCGGCTCGTCGGGCATCCGCGCCAATGCCGTGCGACCGAGTCTGGTGCCGACGGACATCTCGGCTGGTCTCACCGGCGTGCCCGACATCGTCGACGACTACCTCGAACAGATGCCGCTGCACCGTCTCGGCACCACCGACGACATCGCCGCGCTCGTCCGTTTCCTCGCCGGCCCGGAGAGCTCGTGGATCACCGGGATGTGCATCAGCGCCGATGGTGGCCACCACCTCCGCCGTGGCCCGAACCTCCACGGCGTGATGGAGATGGTGTTCGGCGACCAGCTCGCCCCTCCCGGCCCCGCCAGCGACTGACGTCCGGCGAGGTGTTCCCGGCGCCCAGGCCTCGCGGAATCCAGCTTGGTTCCGCGAGACCTGGGCGCGGGGGACGGAGGTCACGGTGGAACTCGGCTCGCGGCCGATAGCTTGGTCGGTTGGCGCTGGTCGAAAGTCGACTGGTGAGCGCACTCGGATTCTTTCTTGCTCCGGTCTTGCGCTGTTGAGCTACATAGAGGAGTCCCCCCAACATGACCATCATCGACGACGCCCCGCGCGTCACCCCTGACCAGCCGTTCGACACGGACGTCGCCATCACCGACGTTGCGTTCCGCGATCTCGGTCTGCCCGATGTCATCGTCCGGCGCCTCGAGAGCCAGGGCAAGACCAACGCCTTCGCCATCCAGGCCGCCGTCATCCCCGCCGCGCTCGCCGGCCGCGACGTCGCCGGCCGTGCGCCGACGGGTTCCGGCAAGACC
>JBGTIA010000217.1:0-1797 GCA_041745835.1 Ilumatobacteraceae bacterium
GGTGCGGACGTCGCCGCTGAGTTGGGCGGTACATGGCATCCCACCGACGTGCTGGACTTCGACGGCATCGCCGTCGTGATCGACGAGGCGGTCGACGCGCTCGGCTGCCTGAACGTGGCGGTCAACACCGCCGGCGGCGGCAAGGCGGGCCGAACGCTGGGTCGGAACGGTCCGTTCGGTCTCGACGACTTCCGCGCCGTGATCGACCTCAATCTGATCGGCACGTTCAACACCAACCGACTGTGTGCGGCTCACATGGCCGACGGCGAGCCCAACGACGACGGCGAGCGAGGGGTATTGATCAACACGGCGTCGATCGCTGCGTTCGAGGGCCAGATCGGCCAGGTCGCCTACACCGCCGCCAAGGCCGGGATCGCCGGCATGACGCTGACGATGGCTCGCGACCTCGGTTCGCTCGGCATCCGTGTGAACACGATTGCGCCGAGTCTCTTCGCGACGGGCCTCACCGCCGGTGTCACCGACGACCGTGCCGCAGATCTCACCAAGGACGCAGCCTTCCCGAAGCGACTCGGCCGCCCGGACGAGTACGCGCGCCTGGCCATCGCCATCATCGAGAACCCGATGCTCAACGGCGACACGATCCGCCTCGACGCCGGCACCCGCTTCGCCCCGAAGTGACGACCACCCACGCAGACTGGGATCTCGGTGACCATCGTTCCGCGATCAGGGACCGACGCCACCCGGATCGTCGGACGCCGGGTCGGACGTCGCCTCGGACGTCGGGCCGGACGTCGCGTCGGAGTCCGAGCGGGACCGCGCGTCGGTGCGGCGCACCGCCAGGAACTCGTCGATGCGCAGCAGGCTCGGTGGACCCTTGGTGTCGGGCGGCAGACGTGCGAATGCTTCGTCGGCGGTGATGATCTCCACATCGGTGACGTCGACGGTCTCACCGCCGATGTCGATCTGCGCCGAGCCGGCAGCGAGCACGTTGCGGACCCAGTCCGATCGCTGCCCGTACACGAGCGTGATGATGTAGCCGTCGGCGACCGGCGTCGCCTCGACCGGGGTGCGATACGGCCGCCCCGACGAACGTCCGACGTGGTGGATCGCTTGCCACTTGCCGGAGCGCAACGCACGCGGATTGAACACCCGCTTGTTGATCTGTCCCCACCACAACGGCATCGGCATCTTGCGCCCCCCGGTCGTCACGCTCCGACACCACCGTAGTTCGCTGCACTCAGCGACCGGGATCGGGGCGGCGGCGAGCGGTCAGTACTCGAGTTGCTCGGCGAGCGACTCGACGGCGTCGATGAACTCGGTGACCATGTCCATGACGACCTGCCCGGCGGACTTCGGCTGGTTCATGGTGCCGACGATCTGGCCGACGAAGTAGTTCGCCAGCTTCTCAGCGCCCGACCCGTGCGTGTGCGCTGCCCGGTTGATGCGCGCCTGTGCTTCGTTGGTCAAGATGGGCTGCAGCGGCATGCCCAGCGGGTCGGGAGTGTCCTCGCGGTCCCATTCCTCGGTCCACGCCGACTTCAGCATGCGAGCGTGCTTGCCGGTGAGTGAACGCGACCGGATCGTGTCGGCCGACGTCGCCGCGAGGAACTTCTGCTTCACCACCGGATGCGTCTCCGCCTCGTCGGTGGTCAACCACACCGAACCGCACCACACGCCCTGTGCGCCGAGCGCCATCGCCGCCGCCATCTGCCGACCCCGCCCGATGCCGCCGGCACCGAGCACCGGGATGTCGACGGCGTCGACGATCTCGGGGATCAGCACCATCGAGCCGATCTCCCCGGTGTGTCCACCGGCCTCGGACCCCTGGGCGATGAT
>JBGTIA010000218.1:0-5118 GCA_041745835.1 Ilumatobacteraceae bacterium
AGAAGTTCGGACAGGGCAGACTCAGACAGAGCCATCGGTGTGTTCTCCTTTGTGGGTTCTGACAGGAACACACCAAGGATCACGCCGATGGCTCACCCAATGGTGGACCTACGAAACCCCACCACGCCACGGGGCTCTATCAGGCGTATCTTGACCGTCTCTTGCTGGAGTCGCTTCTCATTTGCCGTACTGTGTGCCTTTCTCCCACCTTGGGAGTGGCGGAGCGTTGATCCCCGAGCCTCATTTGGTCGCCTGGCTCGGCGGGGAGCAAGTGGCGAAACCGACGCATCGACATGGCACTTTGCCGCGACAGCGACGGGATTCACGATGCGAACCAGAACGATCTGTACTGCCCTCTTGCTTGTCGGTAGGCTGAGTCGGTGTCGACGTTGCGTCTCCTTCGCAACCGAACACAGTGCGATGTCCACAAGCGTTGCCGCGAGCCAACCTTCTCGCAGGTTTGTTGACGGTGGGCCTCTCACTGATGGTCAGCACTGTCGACGAACGGGTCGTGAGGGCCAGTGACAGGTTCGCCGACCGCGTCAACTCACCGACCGAACCCGCCCGTCGGGCGGCCGATCTCGGGTCTGTTGGATCGTACGGAAGTCGAGACGTGGGCCGAGCTGTTCACAGGCTTCAGGTCGAATGACCAACAATTCGAGGGCCTCGGTGTACATCTCGTCGCCGCCGCCGAGCGGGTCGACCGGTTCAAGTTGCGCGGCGTTCGATTCGTGGACAGCGCCCGCAGTGTGATCGTTTCCATCCAGATGGGCCGAGCGGAAGCGGAATCCGAGAGCAGCGAGGACTTCGCCAGCGAGGACTTCACCAGTGATGGGCGCGCTGTTTTCGGATTCGGAGACCTGCCATGACTCATCACAACGCCAGCGGTGAGAAGTTCGAGGCATGGCGCACCGAGGACGGGCTGGACCGCTTCGACGGTGACAACCTGGATGCCCTGGCGGCAGGGATCAACATGCTCGGCGAGGAGATCGAGGCTGCGAGACGAGAGCTCGAGGAGCGTGTCATCGAACGCACGCATCAGCTCGAACTGCTCGCCGGCGAGCTGAAGGTGGAGGTCGTCGAGCGTCGTCGTAGCGAGTCGGCGGTACGAGACGCGCAGGACAGCCTTCGGGCGCGGCTGGCCGAGGTCGAGCGGCTCAACGATGAGATCATGCAGCTCGCCGAGCTGACCAACCTGCTGCAGGTTTGCACGAACCGGCAGGAAGCCTTCGACGTCCTCGCCCAGGCGGGCCTCAAACTGTTCGTCGGCACCGAAGGCGCGGTCTACATGTTCGTCGCGCAACGTCAGGTGATGGAGTTGGTCGCCTTTTGGCACGGCTTCGTTCCACCGGAGACGATTGATCAGAGCGACTGTTGGGGTCTGCGCCGGGGGAAGCTGCACACCGCGAAGGGCCCTGGCGGGCTGCGTTGTGCCCATACGTCGGCCGACCACGCCGGCGATCAGCTGTGCATGCCGCTGGTCGCACAGGGCGAGGTGCTCGGACTACTTCACCTAGCGTGGCTGTCCGGCACCATCGCCTCCGTACGCGACGGGCACGACGACGGAACGAAACGCAGCAACTACGAACAACTGGCAGTTGCCGCCGCCGAACAGATGGCGTTGGTGCTGGCAAACCTCGAACTTCGCGCCGAGTTGCAATACCAGTCGATCCGCGATCCCCTGACCAACTTGTACAACCGTCGCCACCTCGACGAGACCCTCGTGCGTGAGCTGCATCGGGCTGACCGTTTGAAGACGAGCGTCTCGGTGTTGATGATCGACATCGACCGGTTCAAGATGTTCAACGACACTTACGGCCACGGCGCCGGCGACACGGCACTCCGCCAGGTGGCGGCGACCCTGTCCGAACAGGTACGCCTCGAGGACGTGGTCTGCCGCTATGGCGGTGAAGAGTTCGTCGTCGTCATGCCCGGCAGCGGTACCGATGATGCCGCGAACCGCGCCGAGCATCTACGCACTGCGATCAGCCATATCGAGTTGGACTGGCACGGACAGCCGTTAGGCGCAGTCACCGCTTCGTTCGGAGTCGCCTCCTACCCCGCAGATGCCGACTCCACGGACGGGCTCATCCGAGCGGCTGACGCCGCGCTGTACGAAGCAAAGGAGGACGGGCGCGACCGCGTCACCGCCTACGCCTCACCAGCGAACCCACCGGACACCGACCGCGGCGCAGTAACCGGACACGCTCGACGATCACAACCGCTCCCGGTCGTAGATCGCTCTGCTGGGAGGCACGATGTCCCATCACGCCAACGAGACGCTGCTGACGATCTCGTGCTGCATGACGCTCGCTCCGACGATGATCCTGGCCCGCTGCTCATCGCTCGATCGGGCTCCACGGAACGTCTCCCCCGGTTCGATTGGGCGCCGCCGCTCGAAGATGTTGATCCTGTCGGCTCCGATCGGATCAGCGGACAGGTGCAAGCCGAGACTCTTGGGACGATCGAGCCACCCGAATCACATCCGCGTGCGCTACGACGTAGTCGGAGCGTTGGCTTGGGGCTCAACACCCGCCGCAAGTGAGACCCCCGCCGACTCTGAGATGCCCACTACGAGCCGCACTTCACGAGCGTCTTCGAGGGCGCTACCTCCGCCAACTCGCACGCTGCGACGAGCGCCTGCTCTAACCTCGATCTTCGGAACGGTCCTTTGCTGCGTTCCGCGGAGTGGTGTCGTGAGTCAGTCCAGTGACCCGGCTCGGTCGCGAGGACAAGAACGCCGACCACTCAGAGTCGCCAGGCGATAATTCCGCGCGACGGCACGGAACTGGCCACCCAGTACCGGCCTGATCGGTCACCAGCGCACGGGAAAGTGCGCTGCTCGGCTTGGGCCGCAGTCGAGTCGTTCGTCCAACGTCGTGCGAGGTTTATGTCGTTTCCGTTATGGGCGGTTGTCGCCCGACATCACGCGAATCCCTCTACCGGTGCGTGCGACGTTCTGATTCGTTGCTCCCGGGTGGGGTTTGCACCTGGTTTATCCTCGCGGGCACGTTCCAGGCGTCTGGAGCTGACGGGTCGATTGCGACGACGCGACGGCCTCCTGCCTGTTTGGCGGCGTACATCGCCTTGTCGGCCGCAGCCATCGGCAACGGCCGGTAGCGGCAACTCAGCGTGCCGGCAGAAGCTCCGACACCCACGTCACCGATGGTCGCACCGGTCACGGCGGTGACCATCCTCGTTGCGAGTTGTTCGAGCTGGTCGCCTTCGGCGCCAGGGCACAGCACGACGAACTCGTCGCCTCCCCAACGCGTCACGAGATCGCCCGGCCGGGTGCTGCTCGTCAGGGCAGCTGCGACCAGTTGCAGCAGTCGGTCACCGGTCTCGTGGCCGTGGGTGTCGTTGACCGCCTTGAACCCGTCGAGATCGATCATGACGACACCGACCAATGGCATCTCGACGCCGTCGAGGGCGCTTCCACCCAACCATCGTTGCAGTCCCTCGCGGTTGGTCAAACCGGTCAGCGGATCCTTGGTGGCGTGCGCGGTTTCCCGGGCGAGGCGGGCTTTCACGTCGTCGAGGTGGACGCCGGTATCGACGAGACTTCCGACGAGGCACAGCGCCGCGCGTCCCAGCGCATCCTCGGCGATCGTGGACGGGAAGGCATCGGCCGTCGCAGTGACCGCCTCGATGCGATCGACGACATCGGTGGGGAGATCGGCGAGCGATCCGGCCAGCAGCCTGTGGGCGTGCACGACGGCGCCCTCGCGGTCGAATCCCCACGTGGCGCTGAACCGGCGTCGGTCTTCCAAGCTGAGACCGTCGGGTTCGAGTTCGTCGAGATCGGTTGCGATCACATAGGCGCCGACGGTCGGGCCGAGCACAACGAGGCTCCACTCGCCCACCCGTGGATCGTCGGCTGCGAGTGGACGTGCACCACGCCATCGACGGCCACGCCGTCGCCGGCGTACATGACTACTGCGGCCAGTCCGAGTTCGGCGAGTGTGGCGTAGGCGCCGGCTCGCGGAGCGAAGTAGGCGCCTCGCTGGAACGATGCGATGACGATCGCTTCGCTGGCAACGTCATGCGCTAGTCGCTCGATCGCGAACGACAACGACGCCAGCGTCCGCTTGGTTGCGATGTTGCCTGCGACGGCCGTCGACGAAGGAATCAACGCCGACGACGACGCTGCGGGCCGACGACGATCCGCGTTGAGCAAGGACTGGACGGGTGAAGTTGTCATCTTTTGCAGCCTCCGGACTACGGAATCGTTTGCTCGAGCCATCGCCGGCGTCAGGGTGCTTGCGCCGCTCCTTCTCGATCGGCCCGGGTCAGATCGACTTCATAGACGCCACGTCCGAATCTGCGGACACTCCGTGTGAGTTCCGGTCACACGGGCGTACGAGCCGAGTGCGGTTCGCCCAGGCGCTTCCGCACATGCGGATCGGCCGGTAAAACCCTCCTACGCCCGATCGCTGAGCGCGCGGACCGCTGGGGGTGCGTCCAGGCAAAGTCGGAGGCGACTACCGAGCGCGTTGCTCTGGGCGGCACTCGCACGCCCGGCTGTTCCTCGGAACCGGGCGCGACTTGAAGTTGATGCCAGCCGGTCAGCGTGACGCCGGGAGGTGAACGCGCTTGGAATAGCACCGACTCTCGAACTCGACCACGTTCTCGGTCGCGCACCGAGGGCCGCACCACACGGAGCAGGAGCGACCACCTGCTGGAACGCGATCTGCAGCGATCCCTGCGACCGGCAACGCCCGCCCGCTCGGCTCGCCACATCCTCGTTGTTCGGTCGGTCAGGGCGCATGATTCGACTTCCGCCATCGCCCCAGGGTTCGTGGCGAGCAACGACCGCCCGCAGCACGCCGCGTGGTCGTTCATCGACTGTTCGCGAAATGTTCGGCGTCGGTTGGCCCTGCGGCAAGCCCAGGTCCATGGACGAATTCTTAAGTTCTTCTCATCCAGCAACCGCCGCTGGCCCGCCGACGAACGAAGGACTCTGCCATGCATATCGACACCGACGACATCCCCTCCAGCCCCGCGACCAACGCCCATCTCGACGATCTCATCGCCACCCGTGTCAGCCGTCGATCGCTGCTCGGCGGCGCTGCCGGGTTCAGCGTCGCGGCGTTCCTCGGCAGCAGCGCGCTGGCCGAA
>JBGTIA010000219.1:0-3296 GCA_041745835.1 Ilumatobacteraceae bacterium
AGCCGCAGCAGGTTGACGACGGCGGCTCCAGCGCGCTCGGCATCGCCCTCGCGCCGCCCGTCGATCGCCGGCGGCGACGCGGTGCCCGGCAGGCTCATCCCGATCGCTTCGGCGATCGAACTCATCGTGTTGGCGGTGAACATCCCACCGCACGCGCCTTCGCCGGGGCACGCCTTCGATTCGATCTCGTGGAGTTCGTCCTCGCTGATGGTCCCGGCGGCACACGCCCCGACCGCTTCGAACACGCTGGTGATGTCGAGCGCCACGCCGTTGTGCTCACCCGGCATCGTCGAGCCGTTGTAGACGAACACGCTCGGCAGGTCGAGCCGGGCAGCCGCCATCAGCATGGCGGGGATCGACTTGTCGCACCCGGCGAGCCCGACGAACCCGTCGAACCGCTCGGCGTGCATCACGGTCTCGACCGAGTCGGTGATCACCTCACGGGACACGAGCGAGGCCCGCATCCCCTCGTGGCCCATCGAGATGCCGTCGCTCACGGTGATCGTGCCGAACTCGAGCGGGAACCCGCCCGCGTCGCGGACGCCGACCTTGGCGTGTTCGGCAAGCTTGCGCAAGGTCATGTTGCACGGGGTCACCTCGTTCCACGACGACGCGATCGCGACCTGCGGCTTCTCCCAGTCGCCGTCACCCATGCCGACGGCGCGCAGCATCGCCCTCGACGGCGCCTTCTGCATACCGTCAGTGACGTCGCGCGACCGCGGCTTGACGTCGACGGGCGTTCCCGGAGTGCTGGACACGTCGCTCATGGTCGCCACGGTAGTGGGGTCGAACACTGCGAGCCTGGTGGTCTACCCACCACGGTCCTGCCACAATGACGGCATGTCCGAGGTGCGAGAAACCAAGTTGCCGGGCGTCGGCGTACGCCACGAGTTCACCACCGAGACCGGCGACGACATCGGCGTGCTCGTCCATCACGACGGCCGACGCGAGATCCTGGTCTACGACTCCGACGATCCCGACAAGTGTTCGACACTCGTCAGCCTCTCGGCCGCCGACACCCGCACGGTCTCCGAGCTCCTCGGCGCGAGTCGGGTGACCGAGGCGGTCGCTGCGGTCCAACAGGAGATCGAGGGGCTCGCGATCGAATGGATCGAACTGTCGCCGACGTCTCCGGCATCGGGCGCCACGATCGGCGACGGGATGTACCGCACCAGGACCGGTTCCTCGATCGTTGCGGTCATCCGCGACGGCGAGTCGATCCCTGCCCCGGGGCCGGAGTTCCCACTGCTCACGGGCGACGTGATCGTGGGCGTCGGCACGGTCGAGGGCCTGGCGATGATGCGCGAGTTGATTCGAGCGTGACACCGACCGATCAACCCAACCACTGATCGATGCTCTTCGCTGCAGGTACCGACGAAGCGGCGCTTGCGTTCATCGAGATCGGCGCGCTCGTGTTGGGACTGGCGCTGCTGTCACGGGTCGCCGGCGGCTTCGGAATCTCGGCGATTCCGTTGTACCTGATCGCCGGTCTGGCGATGGGCGAGGGCGGTCTGGTGCAACTCGATGTGTCGGTCGAGTTCTTCGAGATCGCCGCCGAGATCGGGGTGCTGCTGCTGCTGTTCGCACTCGGGCTCGAATATTCCGACGGGGAACTGCGCAGCGGTCTGCGCACCGGATTGGCTCCCGGCGGCGTCGACATGGCATTGAATGCGCTTCCAGGTGTCGCACTCGGGCTGTTGCTCGGATGGGACCCGATCGCGGCGGTGCTGCTCGGTGGCGTCACGTGGATCAGTTCGTCGGGCGTGATCAGCAAGGTGCTGTCCGACCTGGGCCGTCTCGGCAACCGCGAGACCCCTGCGGTGCTGAACATCCTCGTGATGGAGGACCTCGCCATGGCGATCTACCTGCCGGTGGTGGCGGCCCTGATCGTGGGTGGCAGCCTCGGCGCCACCATCACGAGCGTCCTGATCGCACTTGCGGCCGTCACGGTGATCCTGCTCGCTGCACTCCGATACGGCAGGAGGATGAGCGGGCTGATCGCGGGCGGCTCCGACGAGGCGTTCCTGCTCACCGTGTTCGGCATCACGTTGCTGGTGGCGGGGGTGGCCCAACGGCTGGAGGTGTCCGGCGCGATCGGGGCGTTCCTCGTCGGACTGGCGCTGTCGGGCCGCGCCGAACGACGCGCCAACGAGCTGATCTCACCGCTGCGGGACCTCTTCGCCGCGACGTTCTTCCTGTTCTTCTCGTTCCAGATCGACCCGGCCGACCTGATTGCCGCGATCGTTCCCGCTGCTGCCCTGTTCGTGGTCACGGCCCTCACCAAGGTGATCACAGGGTGGTACGCAGCGGGCCGTGTGGGCGCTGCTCCGAGGGGCCGACTGCGCGCGGGGACCGTGCTGATCGCTCGGGGCGAGTTCTCGATCGTGATCGCCGCGCTCGGCTCCGAACTCGTCGACGGTCCCGACCTCGGGGCGCTCGCTGCTGGCTACGTGTTGATCAGTGCCATGGTCGGCCCCGTGATGACCAAGTTCTCCGACCGCATCCCCTTGCCCGCTCGGCTGACGACCCGCCCGGCAGCCGTTCCGGCCTGAGGACAGCACCGGTTCGGCCGGGACAACACGGGTCTGACCCGTGTTGTCCCCCGTCGGCCAGGGGCGTCGTGCGACCGGGCATCAGCTCACGTGGATCTCGAACACCGGATGGTTCGAGGCAATCTCGAGCAGTTCGTCGTCACGGCTGTCGGGTCCGACCCCGTCGAAGAACTGCCCGACCTCCCACTTCCAACGCTGCAGGTACGGTCGCAGGACCGCCGGCCTGTCCTGAACGGCCAACTCCACCAGCCGGACGGTCTCGATCCGGCGACCGACGCGCAAGGTGCACCCGCCTGCGGCACGCACGTTGAGCACCCAGTGCGTCTCCCCTCGGGGCGACACGAGGTACCGGCGACCGTCGACGACGAGCACGTTCACGGGGGTGGAGCGGATCTCGCCGGAGACCCGACCGGGCACCGACAGCACCCGCGATCCCCAGAGGCTGATGCCCAAACGGGTGCTTCGGGCAACGATCCGATTGAACACGTTGCGGGTGAACCAGTCGGGCTGCAGGTAGCGGACCTCGGCGGCGTGTCCGTCGCTGCTGGTGTGGGCGCCTCGATCGGTGGTGGGCATGTCGGTTCCTCTCGTTGGGAGAGCACTGCTCTCGTTGAAGATCACCGTACACACACGGGAACTCAAAAGCAAGAGCACTGCTCTCGAATTTCTGGCACACTGGGCGGATGGCCGAGCTCCCCACCACGAACGAGAGCGGGACCGTCACCGGAGTGCGTGCTCGCGCTC
>JBGTIA010000220.1:0-8302 GCA_041745835.1 Ilumatobacteraceae bacterium
GCGCCGCACCCCTGTCGCGGCGAGCCACCAGGTCCTGCTCGACGCCCTGCTCGCCGAGCGTCGCGATCGGTAGCGTGCCGGCGTGAGGCGGGCAGAGAAGGCACAACGAATCGGCCAGATCCTCGACGAGTTGTATCCGGAGACTCCAATCCCACTCGATCATCGCGACCCCTACACGTTGCTGGTCGCCGTGGCACTCTCGGCACAGACCACCGACAAGAAGGTGAACCAGATCACACCGGCGCTGTTCGAGGTGGCGGGCACGCCGGAGCAGATGGCCGCGCTCGACCCCGACCGCATCCTCGTGCTGATCCGAGAGGTGGGGTTGGCGCCGACCAAGGCGAAGAATCTGTGGCTCGCCGCCAACAAGATCGTCGACCACGGCGGTGAGGTGCTGCCCGACTGGGAGTTCCTCGAATCGCTCCCCGGGATCGGGCACAAGACCGCCAGTGTGGTGATGTCGCAGGCCTTCGGTGTGCCTGCGTTCGCGGTCGACACCCACGTCCACCGGCTGGCCGAGCGCTGGGGTCTGTCGAACGGCACCAAAGTCGAGCGCACCGAGGCGGACCTCAAGGCGGTCTTCCCGATCGAGACGTGGAACGACCGACACCTGCAGATCATCTTCTTCGGTCGCGAGTACTGCCCGGCTCGCCGTCATGATCTTGCGAGGTGTCCGATCTGCAGTTGGGCAGCGAGCAGGAAGCGCATTCGCGAGGAGTCGATGCGCTGATCCCGAGCGGTCGCGATGCGTGTCAGCTGTTCCGGTGCGCCGCCAGGGCCAGAGCGAGGCCGAGCGCCGGCACCACCATCGAGACGTGGGACGACTACGGTGGAGTACCAGGGGGAAGGGACATGTTCGACAAGGTCTTTCCCAGAGCACTGTTGAAGCGCACTCCGGAGTCGCCCGAGCGATCCCGCAACGGCGTCGGGGCCGAGGTGGCAGTGTTCTGGCTCGCAGTCGCCACTTCGGTTGCGCTCACGTTCATTGCACGGCGGGCGCAGCTCCTCCCGGGTGAGGTGCCGGCCATGAAATGGGTCGGCGGCAACCTCGCGGGATCGCTCAGCGTGGCCGGGCCGGTGCTCGACACAGCGTTCACCGGTTTCATGCCACCACTGTTGTTCGTCGTGCTCGTCGCCGCGGTGTGGTGGCAGTGGGGGCGATACCCTGCGGCGTTGCTGTCCCTTGCGGGCTCCGTGACCGGATTGACCAAACTGGCAGATCTCGCACGGCGCCCGCGACCCAACGACGACCTGACATGGGGCGAGATCGTCGTGGGAGAGGGCGGATACCCGAGCGGTCACGTGGTCTTCACCGTGATGGTGTTCGGAACCGTGGCGCACCTCGCATCACGCCATGTCGATCGGGGGCCGGCGCGGCACCTCGTGCGCGGTGGTGCACTGGTGCTGATCGTGGTGACCGGCCCGTCGAGATTGATCGAGGGCGATCACTGGCCTGCCGATGTGGTCGCCGGCTACTCGATCGCCATCGCAGGTCTCGCGGCGGTGCTGTGGATCGATCGGCGTCTCGCTGACGCACTCGAAGAGCGGGTGCCATCCGTGCACCGGTGGTTGCAACTCGATCATCGGACGAGCACCGCCGACCACGCGCAGACCCCTGACCGCTCGTTGCAGCCCCTCGACCCGGGACGTACCAGCGAGTAAGTTGCGACTGATCGCAACGCGAAAGGGGTGGCGCGATGACGACGACACGAACGATCTCGGCCGAGGCTCAGGCGCTGTTCGGTTCCGACGCCGTGGCCCACGTGTGGACCTGCAACGCCGACGGCAGCCCGCAGGTCTCGGTGGTGTGGTTCATCGTGCAGGGCGACGAAATTCTCTTCGGCACCGATCAGGACAGCCACAAGGCACGAAATCTCCGCCACGACGACCGCGTCGTGCTGTCGATCGAGGACACCGAACGCAGCGAGCGTGGCTTCCAGCGTCATCTCGTCGTTCGTGGCCGGGCCCGACTCGAACCCGGTCCGGATCCCGACCTGATGGATCGCCTGGCGATGAAGTACACGGGCCTGCAGCGGCATCCGCTTACTGTGCGGGACTCGCCGACTGCTGTGGTCGTTCGGGTGCACATCGATCGGATCAGTGGCGAGGGCCCCTGGCTCGACGACTGACGCATCTCGAGGAGTCGATGCGCCGGCGAACTCAGGTGGCGGAGAACGGGTTCTCGTAGATGTCGTCGGGTTCGGGGTGGTCGCGAAGCAACTTCCAACGGAGCCGGCACCGGATCTCGTCGAGTCGGTCGATCGGACGGGTCGGCCGTGGTGTACCACCGTGGTCGTAGCGGTCGCTGTCTCGGTTGTGCGGCGTGCACTCGAGTTTGCCGTTGAACTGACTGGTGGGTCCGTCGGCGGCGTAGGGAACGATGTGGTCGACGTCGCACTGGTCGGCGGGCACGTCGCAGCCGCTCGTGTGGCGGCAGTGGCGGTCACGCACTTCGACGGCTCGACGGAGTGCGCCGGTGAAGCTGCGTCGATGCGAGACCGAGATCACCGTCGACGGGCCGTCGAACAGCACGGTTTCGAGGTCGGCGTCGCCCGCCCACTGGACGAGCTGGCCAGGGGTGATCACCGTGCCGTTGGCGAGCTCGCACAGTTGCGACAGGGTGTCGTCGCCGACCAGCACGGTGAACAGCGGTTTGGGGCGCCGACCATCTGCGGGGGCGGTGGCCGAACGCCTGGCCATCTCGACCAGCGCAGCTGCTCGTCGTTGTGACACCGTGCGCGTCACGCCGTCGCGCTTGTCGGACAGGTACAGCTCGCGTTCGATGCGGGTGAGTTCGTCGCTGACGATCGACCCCCCGATCGCGTCGAGGGTGCCGTTGATCACGACGGTGCCGTCGAGCGTCGGTGACACGTTCAGGTGGGCGGCGTTGCGCTGACGCTCGGCGCGGTCCTCGGCGGCATCGGCATCGGCCCTCGCACACCAGTAGTCGATCATCCTTCGGGCATCCGCATGGCGGAGCGCCCGGCACTGGTCGACGAGCGTGTCCTCGTGGTCGGCGAAGTTGGCATGTCGCCACGGCTGGTTCGCTTTCGCCAACAGATCGACGTGATCGGATGAGAGGTCGCCGGCCGCCAGTGCTGCGGCGGTGGCCGGCATCGATCGCAGCTGGCGAGCCCGACGTACTTCACCGCCCGACGTGGTGGCCGACGTGGAGGTGTCGTTGGCAAGGCGAGCGGCGGCCGATCGTGCGCCGTTGTCGGCCCAGATCATGCGCTGATCCCACGACGAGATCGCCGCTGCGGCGACGGCGGCCAAGCGGTGGCGCTGCCGCTGGATGGTCGTGACCAGGTCGTGTAGTTCGTCGTCGGTGAGACCGGTCGGGTCGACAGCGAGCAGCGAATCGATCACCGCTGCCATCTCATCGGTGAACTCGTCGATCCCCTTCGACATGCATCGACGATAGCACGTACGTACGGAAACTGCAACACGAAAGAACAGATGTTGGTGTCTTCAGCGGTCGCGGAGGCCCCGACCGTCGAGGATCCTCTGGACGTGCTTCTCGACTCGGGCGGAGCGTGTGCTGGCCTGTTTCGCCTCCTCGACGTACAAGTTGTATTCGCGCTGGCGTCCAGGCGTGAGCGCCTCGAATGCGGTGCGTAGCGCCGGGTCGGCGTCGAGACGCAACCGCAGTTCGTCGACCAACTCGAGCGCTGGTGCAGGCGGGACCTGGCTGCCGGAGCGCTCGATCTCGATGGCCTCGGCGACGTAGGCGCCGATCGTGTCGGCCAGGCGCGTCACGTCGTCGACCGAGGTGATGCACATTCGTCGTGCCGACCGCGAGTTCGGACCCTGGTCCTCGAGGACGTTCTTCGGATCGGTGAGCAGCGCACCCTTGAAGAACATGACGGCGAGGAACTCCTTCATCTCCTGCAGGATCAGAATGTTGCCGCCGTCGTGGGAGTAGCACGGCTTGGCCCACTTGATCTGCTCGGCCAGCCCGCTTGCGGTCAGGATCGGGCGGAGCGCGGTGATCTCGTCCGGCCACCGCTCAGCCTGTTCGACGTAGGCGTCAACGTCAGGGTTCGGGGGGTCGACGCGCTCGGCGACGGCGATCGGGCCGTGCGGGGCCGTGAGGGGCTGTGCGGGAGGGACCGACCTCAGGGACGCATGGGCTTCACCGGGGTCTGGCGGGGCGGCGTCAGCCTGGTGGGCGTCGCCTTGGCGGGGGTCGGCTTCGTCGGCGGCCGATCGGTTGCCATGGTGGTGTGGAACGTCATGCCGGCGACGGTACGGATCTTGTGTTCCGGCACGGTTTCGTGCCGATGAACACCGGAACGAGCTGCGCGGGCCATTGCGCCGGCTCGGCGCCGAGGCAAGGATCATGGCCATGACCACGATGGCGATGTTCTCGGCCAAGCCCTACGACCGCCGTTCCTTCGACGCAGCGAACGCCGACGGCTCGGATGCTCCCTCGGTGGACATCCAGTACCACGAGTCGCGACTGAACCGATGGACGGCGGGCTATGCGGCGGGGGCCGACGTCGTGTGTGCCTTTGTGAACGACGACCTCTCGGCCGGTGTGCTCGAGGTGCTGGCATCGTCGGGTACGAAGTGCGTTGCGTTGCGGTGTGCCGGGTTCAACAACGTCGACCTGGAGGCTGCGGAGCGTCTGGGTCTCGCGATCGTTCGCGTACCGTCGTACTCGCCGAACGCTGTTGCGGAACACACGCTCGCGCTGATGCTCACGCTGAACCGCAAGATCCACCGGGCCCACAACCGGGTCCGCGACCGCAACTTCTCGCTCGACGGCCTCGTCGGGTTCGACATGGCCGGCAAGACGGCTGCCGTGATCGGCACCGGGCAGATCGGCGCGATCGTCGCCAGGCTGCTGTGGCACCTGCGCTGCGAAGTCGTGGCGTTCGATCCCGTCGTCAACCAGGGCCTCGTCGATCTGGGTGTCACGTACGTCGGTCTCGACGACGCCCTCGCAGTCGGCGACATCGTCACCCTGAACTGTCCGCTGAACGAACACACGCATCACCTGATCGATGCGACGTCGATCGCCAAGATGAAGCGCGGCGCGATGTTGGTGAACACCGGTAGGGGAGCGCTGATCGACACCGCTGCGGTCCTCGACGCGCTGAAGTCGGGGCACATCGGATCGTTGGCGCTCGACGTGTACGAGGAAGAGGGCGACCTGTTCTTCGAGGACCGCAGCGACGAGATCCTCGACGACGACAACTTCGCCCGCCTGCTCACGTATCCCAACGTGCTGATCACGGCGCACCAGGCGTTCCTCACCCACGAAGCGCTCGGCGCCATCGCAGAGACCACGCTGGTCAACGTCGCCGCCGTCCTCGCCGGAGAAGCGTGCGCCAACGTCGTGACTGCATCGTGACAAGCGGTTGACCGCCTAGGGTTTCCGGCGATGTGTGGATGTCTCGTCCTGCTCATCGGCGCGGTGTTCCCGCGGTTCGCGCTCGTGCTGCTCGAGCTGTTCTCCAACTGGAACGACCGAGCGTTCGACAGCTTCTGGATCGGGTTCGCCGGTTGGCTGTTCCTGCCGTTCACCACGGTGGCGTACTCGGCGATGAATGCGTGGGGCGACCCGATCAACGGCTTCGGCTGGGTGATCGTCGCCTTCGGCCTCATCGCCGACGTCAGCAGCTGGTTCAGTTCCAGCATGCGACGCGGCCGATAGCCTCGGCTCCTCCGGGCGCATAGCTCAGTTGGCTAGAGCGCTTCCCTTACAAGGAAGATGTCGGGGGTTCGAGTCCCTCTGCGCCCACCGAATACCACCAGGTAGACGGACACTTTCCGTTAGCCGGCCGATGGCGGCGAATCCCCCGGGGGGTCTTCGAGCCCCCGGCATCGCGTTCTGCAGGTGGCTGCGTCGGTCTGTTGTGGCCGGGGGTCGGCGGTGTGGCGTCTGGCTCGCTCGACAACTGCCGAGGCCCTCGGCGCGGTACTCCCTCCTCGCAGTAATCACGCCCGTGACCAAAGGAGGCGCGTCACACTGCGAATCAGGCCCAACTGTGACACGAAATAATCCGGATGCGTGGCACTGCGGCCGGTTACTGGTCGATGAATAGATCGGCGGTGCCAAGAGCCTCGGAGCAGCTCCGGATGCGGGCCTGAGCGTTCAGGTCGCTCATGTAGCGATTCATGCTGCCGAGGGATGGAATCCGCCCCCGAGGTCGAGTTCTTCGCCGATCGCGATTCGCTCGCCACCTTGTTGAATCACACTCGATGTCGTTTGGTCCCATGTCGTGCCGAACTCCCAGATGATGAGCGTTCGCTGAACGGCCGAGCCGTCGGGTGACTCAGCCACGAGGCACTCGTCCACGAGCTGCAGGGTGCCTCCAAGGGCAGCCTCCTCGACTTCTGTGCCGACGTGGCGCCTACTTCGGATCGGGCCGCCGACCGTCAGCTTGCTCTATGTTGGCGTCGTGCTGGACGTGGTGGGGTGTGACGGGTCGACGGCTCTGGATGTTGCCTTTGCGCGGAGATGTGGCCGGAGGCGGAAGGCCGACCCAGGGGCGGCAACGAACACCGTGGCGCGCGCGTACCGGGCCGGATTGCCTACGTCCCGATCGCAAGACGGTCGTGACATGAGAGAGTGGTAGTGATGCAGATCGAACTGGCAACGTCGCCCGACGAGGAGGACCTGAGGACGATCAGTCGGGGTATCGAGTCGTACAACGAGGAACATCTCCCACACGATGTGGTGTACGAGCACGACACGAAGTTCGCCGTGTTCGCCAGGGACGCCGGCGGGAACGTCGTTGGCGGAGTTCGGGCCACAGCATTCTGGAACTACTGCATCATTGAGTTGCTGTGGCTCTCTCGGGAGACGCGAGGCAAGAACGCCGGAAGCCAGCTCATGGAGATGGCCGAAAACCACGCCCGCGACCTGGGGTGCGAGTACGCCCGCACCGAAACGCTCAGCTTCCAAGCCAAGCCGTTCTACGAGCGGATCGGCTACACGGTGTTCGGTGAACTCAGCGACTATCCCAAAGGTCACACGACCTACTGCCTGGTGAAGAAGCTGTAGGACTGCGACGTAGCCAGACGGTGACAGCGGCGCGGCGCGGGTCTCGGCATCACGGGCCGCTCGCGTCCACAACCGTGCCTCCGCAATCCGAAGCGATTGGGCGATCCGGCGTTGCGCGGTCTTCACCGACTCGGGCGCGTCGTGGCAACTGTTCGGGTTCACCTCACTCGGACGACCAAGAACGGCGCCTTGCTAGACGATCCCGCGTGATCAGATGGTGGTGTCCACGAGACCGGGCAAGATCACGCCGGTTCTCGAACCGAGTCTTCATTCTGGGCACCCGATAACAACGATCGATACAGAGTCAGGAGGGGCATCGGAACGATGCGCCATGATGTCTGCGATGAGCCAAAGCCGCGACGCCCTGATCACCATGAGCGTGCTCGCCAGCTACGGACTCATCCGGTTGCCCGTTGGAGAAGCGGCAGCGGCCATGTCCGTCAGTACGCCCGGGGAGGGGTGGGACCGTAGCGTGCGAGCCACCGGTCAGCCGCTGTCCACCACACTCGACTATCTCGATACCGTCACTTTCCCAGCTACGCGGTATGCGCTGTTCTCGCTCGGCGACGGGTGGACCGTCATCGTGAACAACCACCGAGGCGGAACCGAGGTCGCGGATCTGCTCAGTCTCATGAAGCACAAGCAACGGGACATGACGGTCCGCGTCGTCGACCATGACGCATCCTTCGTCGTCCAGAACGGCTTTCGGATTCGCCAGCAGTACGCGGCGCGCGTGGTGGAAATCCAGGCCGCCGGCGAGACGACTCGGTCGATCGTCTGTGCTGACGACGGTGGGCGATGGGTGTTCGAGACCCATGGCGAGCCACTCCCCATCGAGTCGGGCTTCCCCTACGCCGCTCACCGCAAGCGCGACCGGTTCACTCAAGCGAACCTCGACGCCCTGCTCTGCAGCATCGGCGCCCGCCGAGTGACCGCGGCCGACCTTGCGAAGACCCCGCACTTCACGCTGCTGGCGGCGACCCCGCGCGACGAGAAATGGCGAAGCCGCATCGAGTTGGAGGCCCTCACCACGACGGAGGCAGCCGACCCTGCGCAGGGCTTCTTCCAGCGCGGCCAGGGCTGGATCGACCACCTGCCGACACACGCCACAAGCTTGGTGAATGACTTCGGCAGGGCCGTGCTTCTGAACCCCGAGTTCGAACCCCGCTGCCGGCCAGCGCTCGACCAGGCTCGAGCGCAACTCGGCGACGAGGCGTTCGAGAGCGAGATGGCTCGAGCTGAAGCAGGGCTCAGCCGCGCCTGACCGCCGGCTCCGGAATGAGGCGG
>JBGTIA010000221.1:0-2970 GCA_041745835.1 Ilumatobacteraceae bacterium
CAACCCTCTTGCAAACGAGCGGGACCAGCTGCAAAATGCATGCATGCCGGCGATCACCATCCGAGACGTCCCAGACGACACCCGAGACCTGCTGGCGGAGCGAGCGGCTGCGTCGGGCCGGTCGCTCCAGCAATACCTCCGGGCCGAACTGATCCGACTCGCTGAACGCCCCGACAACCTCGCCATCGTCACCCGGGCGCAGGACCGTGTTCGTCAGGCGGGTGGAGGGTTGAACGGCGAACAGATCCTGGAACTACTCGACGCCGGGCGCGCTGACCGCACGTGACCGCCACCCTCGTCGTCGACGCCTCGTTCGTCATGGCACTGCTGTCCGACAGCGACGATCCCATGACAACGTGGGCGAACGACCTGATCGACGGAGCGGATCTCGTCGCGCCACATCTCATGCCGGTCGAGGTGACCAGCGCCTTACGGAACGCAGAACGCCGAGAGATCCTCACGCCCCGGCAGACTGCGCTCATCCACCAGGATCTGGTCGACCTCGGCGTCGAGCTCTACCCGTTCGAACCTTTCGCGTCACGAGTTTGGGCGCTTCGCCACTCCGTGTCGCCGTACGACGCGTGGTACCTCGCCGTCGCCGAGCGCCTCGAGGCTCCACTCGCCACCCTTGATCGTCGGCTGACCCGAACCGCCGACACCCGATGCGAGTTCACCCTCCCTCAATCGTCGTGACCGCCACGGCTGTCCGGCCGAGCGCTCGTCGCGCCGGCAATCCCTGGTGAGCCCGACGACGTGCCGTTCCCATGGCGAGTCGAAGCCGAGGGACACGTCTTCGCCGTCGACGCCCTCCGTTCAATCCCGGCGGAACGTCTCGTCGAGTTCACCGGCGAGGACCACCCTGGACACCGAACACCCCGTCCAGATCCCGATCGAGAAGCGGGAGGAAAGTGCATCCCAATGTGCAATGCGTTCACTATGCTCACATCGTGCCGCAGCTGGTGACCCGAATCGACGACGAGACGGCGGCAGCGATCGATGCGCTCGTCGACGACGGCGATTTCGCTTCGCGCTCCGACGTGGTGCGCGCCGGAATTCTCCGACTGGTCGACGAGCGACGCCGACGGGCAATCGGCGACGAAATCATCGCGGGCTACCAACGGGTCCCCGAAACCCCCGAGGAACTCGCCGGCGCCGAGACGAACGCCCGGGCGATGATCGCCGACGAACCGTGGTGAACCCACGGCCACGCCAGGGCGACGTCTGGTGGGCGGAAACCGAGGACAAGCGTCGTCCGGTGCTGATCATCAGTCGCGACGTCGCCGCCGCCCACCTCAACCGGGTCATCGTCGCCCCGGTGACCCGGACGATTCGGTCCATCCCCACCGAAATTGCCCTCGGAGCCGACGAAGGTCTCGACGTCGAATGCGCGGCATCGTTCGACAACCTCGGCCCGCAGCCCGTCGCGATGCTCACGCGACGAATCGGACGTCTCGACGATGCGCGCGTCCGGATCTGCGACGCCCTCGCCGCACTCGCCGACTGCTGACGGTCCGGCGTTCATCCCGAGTCGCCGTGGGCGATCGACGCGCGTGGCGACGGCACTTGGTGACCAGGCCCCAATTACCAAGTATCCTTCCCGCGTGGGTGTTCAGGAGTACCTCGTGTCGGCGTCCGGCCAGATGTCGCTCCCAGCAGGCGCGCGCCACCGATGGAACCTCGACGGGGGCGGGCCGGTCGACGTCATCGATCTCGGCTTCGGCGTGTTGACCGTGCCCAAGGGAACCGGTCGGGCGCTGCTCGGCGATCTCGTCACCCGCGACGAGCATGCCGCCTTCGTGCGATCGCTCGAGGACGATCCCGACCTGGCCACGACGTGAACTGGGCGACGTGAGTCCGGCGATCCTCGACGACCACCTGCTCCGAGATCTGCTCGCCGACGATCTGTCGGCGGAACTTGCCGAGGTACTCGAACAGCACGAACCCGCGACCACCAACCTGTACCTGTATCGACTCTCCAGGAGCGTGACGTCGGCCCGCGGCGGCGCCCTCACCGGCGGGTGGACAGCCCAACAACGACGCGCACTCGGAGCCAGCCTGCTCGCATTGCCCGACAGCATCCAGATCGTGCCGCTCAGGACGATCACCTCACGCATGGCCGAGATCGCTGAATCTCATCGAGTCTCGACGCTCGGTGCGGAATGTGTGGCGGCGGCCGAACATCTCGATGCCGCCCCTGTGTGCGTCTGGAGCGGAGACGATGGTCCCGGCATTCGAGCAGCCATGCTCGATCTCGGGCTCGACTACCGGACAATCACCCGCTGACCGACCATCCCCAGCCCGCTACCTACGCTCAGCCCGAGTCGCTGGACGACAGGGAGGCGACGACGTTGCCGTTGCGATCGCGCTGAACATGCGGAGATGTGCCCGCGGACGCGCGGCGCGCCCGCTCAGTGACGAGGGGTTCGTCGTCCGCCGTCACGGTCCGATCTTGGCAGGAGCGCGACTGCGAATGTCCAGGGCCCGGCCCCGTCCACCAGATCAGCGGTGTGGTTCAGGCGCCGAGGATGGTGACGGTGCCAGCGTCGCCATCGACGCGCACCATGACACCGTTCGCGATGCGGTGGGTGGCGTCTACCGTGCCGACGACCGCAGGGAAGCCCATCTCGCGACCCATGATCGCAGCATGCGACGCGAAGCTCCCGTGGTCCGTCACCGCAGCACCGAGCAACGACAGGAACGCGTTGAACGACTCGCCGGTCGCCGTTGTCACGAGCACGTCACCTTGCTCGATGGTGAGCAGATCGTCGAAGTTCCGAACCAGGCGCGCCCGGCCTTCGTACACCCCGCCGCTCCCGCCGACGCCGACAACGACGTTGGCGTCACCGACCGGAGTCTTGAGCTCGCCCAGCACACCGTCGATGTAGAAGCCGAGCGCCGACATCACCCTCGCCAACGGTGGCGGGAGCTGGTCGACCGGCGGCGGTTCGGGCGGTGGCGGTCCGAGAAGCG
>JBGTIA010000222.1:0-4246 GCA_041745835.1 Ilumatobacteraceae bacterium
GTCAGCACCCCAACCTTGGCGCCGCGGTGCGACCTTGTCGTCCGACGCACAGAGGTCGAGGCGATGTGAGCATCCACAACCCATGCGACTCCTCGAACAGAGGTGAACGGCGAGCGAGGACTGGACCGAAATGGCAGTCGACAAGGACCACTCCCGTCATACCGCCACCGCTCCCGGCGCCAGGCCGTCGACGCAGTGACTCAACAGTCGACGGCGTCGTGACTGCGGCTCAGTGGAAGCGGTGCCTGCGCTGAGCGAGTGCGAGGTCGGCCGAGCGGCGGGTCGTGGTCGTCGGGTGGTGTGCGGCGGGGAGCCCTGGGCCGGCCCACCGAGCGTTCTCGGTGACGTGGGTGATCGCGTCGCGAGCTGGAGCGGGCGCGCGAAGAGATGGCCCTGAGCGATGTCGCAGCCGAGCTGTGCGAGTCGGTCGAGTTGTTCGGGGGTCTCGACGCCTTCGGCGGTGGTGGGTATGCCCAGTGCGTGGGCGAGGGCGATGGTGGAGCTCACGACGTACTCGGCGAAGTGGTTCGGCTCAGCGAGCGCCTGGACGAACGACTTGTCGATCTTGAGGAGATCCCACGGGAAGGCAGCGAGTCGCTCCATCGATGACCACCCCGTGCCGAAGTCGTCGATCGCGAGTCGAACGCCGAGTTCGTGGAGGTCGTGGAGGTCCTGGAGGTTTCTCGAGGCGGTGTCTTCAGCGAGTGCATTCTCGGTCACCTCGAGCCACAGGCTGTCGGCGGGAACGCCCGCCCGGGCGAGTGCCGTGGCCACGGCGCCGAGGAGGTGGCCGTCCGCGAGTTGGCTGGCGGAAAGGTTGACGGCGACGGAGGGGTGGAAGCCGAGCAGCTTGGCCCAGTGCGACTGTGCGGTGAGGCTCTTCGAGGACGTGTTCGAACAGTTCGCCTGACGCTCCGATGTCTTCGATGACGGGGATGAAGCGGGCCGGCGCGATCGAGCCGCGGGTTGGATGATCCCAACGCAAGAGCGCCTCGAAGCTGAAGACCTCGCCGGTCGCGATGCAGATCTCTGGCTGGTAGACGCAGTACAGATTGTCGCTGCCGAGCGCATCGAGCACCTCGGTCTGGATGAAGAGCCGGTCCATCACCTGAAGTCGGAGCTGGTCGTCGAACCGGTGAAAACGACCCCGGCCCAGTTCCTTGGCGCGGTAGAGCGCGGCATCTGCATCGCGCAGCAGGGTCGAGTGGTCGGTGTCGCCCCTGCCGTGAGCCATCCCGACGGAGATCGAGGGAGTCAACTTCGTGCCGTCGCTGAGCGTCATGGGCGTGGCGACAGCGACGATGACGCGCCGGGCGAGTTCCGCGACTTGGTCGCTGTCGCCGTCGGCGACGATCACGAACTCATCGCCCCCCAGGCGCGCCACGAGGTCCGTCGGCCGGATCGAGTCGCTCATCCGACGGGCAACTTCGACGAGTACTTCGTCGCCGGCGTGGTGTCCGAGGCCGTCGTTGACCACTTTGAAGTAGTCGAGGTCGCACACGCAGACCCCGACGCCACCGTGCCCCGATGGCAACGATGCGCGTTCGCTGAGTGACCGCGTCAGCGATGCACGGTTGGCCAAACCGGTCAACTCGTCGGTCGATGCCTGCCGTTCCAGACGGGCCTCGACCTCGGCCCGGTCGACGAGGTCTTCGACGAGAGCCGCGAGGACGAACCTCGACACTGCGGTGATGACCAGGAAGATCTGCAACAGGGTGATCGCGCCGCCGCTCGCAGCACCGGCGGACACGAACAGCCCGTTGCCCGTCGATGTGAAATACGTGGCGATCACTGTCGTTGCGAACACTCCGAGCGCCGCACCGCGACACCCGTGGCGCAACGCCGCCCACATGAGCAGGGGCGTGACGAAGTAGGGCAGGGCCGGGCCCCAGACCTCACCCCACGAGCGGAACGACAGAGCGCTCACCGCGAGCAACGCGACAGTGAGCGCGATGGTCCCGCCTCGACGACGCGCGATGCGCGGCTCCCTCCAGCACAACAGCAGCGGGGCCACGACGAGGACACCGAGAGCGTCGCCGACGAAATACTTCGGCCAGACCTGCAAGATCCCTTCGTGTCCCACGGCCACGACCGTCCCGATCGAGCCGATCGAGGCACCCACCAACGGCCCGACGACGATGGAGCTGACGGATCGGAGCGAGCAACCCAGCACCGTTGCTCCACCGGCGCAGCAACATGGCACCCACCAGCGGCTCGATGCAGTTGCCCGCCATCCACCACAACGCCGCATCGAGCGGATACCCGCGCACGAGACCTCCACCGAGATCGGCGAGCACGACCCCAGCCAGCACCCAGCCCCAGCGGCTCGGACGAACCAAAACCAGCAGTGCGAGGCTGAACCCGGCCGCCGGCCAGAACCCGGCTCCGAGATTCACCGGCCGATTCATCCACAGGACGAACTCCGTGAGCGCGAAGTAGCCGGCAGCGGCGACGAGCAACAACATGGTCCCGGCCATCCGGTGGGTCCGGAGACGATCGAGCGCGGCCGGACTCCACGGCGTTTCTCTGACGACAACGTCCTGGCGACGCTGCTGCGGGCCGGCGAGTACACGTCGCGAGCCGACGACGCCCAAGGCTTCACGCGTGGACACGAACTTCGCTCCCGGAAGAAGCCGTCGAGTATCGGCTGACCCGGCTCGGCTCGGCCGACGAAGATTCCGATTGCGCCGCTCGTAGGGCAGTCGGATTCATGATTGCGTTCTCAACGCTGTACCTCGCTCTGTCGACCGGCGTTGGGACAACCGATGCAGTACCTTCGACCGAACGACTTCGCGGATGAGACCGAGCGCGCCGAACACGCGCCTGGCGCGCAGAAATGGATGTTTTGTCTACTTCGACGCCGGGGCCGCTCGCCTCATGAAGGGCGAGAAGATCGAGATGTCGGGTGGTGGGTAGCGTCACCGGCATGCGCATCTTCTTCACCGGCGGCAGCGGCAAGGCGGGCCGGCACGCGATCGAACACCTCGCAGACCACGGCCATCAGGTCACCAACGCCGACCTCGTGCCGGCGCGGATCGACGGTGTACCGGATCTCCGCATCGACCTCACGGACGCCGGGCAGGTGTTCGACGCGTTGTCGTCGTACGCGCGGTTCGACGAACTCGAGCCCGGCACAGGAGTGCCCCGCTACGACGCCGTCGTCCACTTCGCGGCGATTCCGGCCATCCTCGTTCGGCCCGACAACGAGACGTTCCGGGTCAACGCGCTGAGCACCTACAACGTCATCGACGCGGCGGCCAGGCTGGGGATCCGCAAGGTGGTGTTCGCCAGTTCCGAGACGACGTACGGCATCTGTTTCGCCGACGGCGAGGTGCTGCCCGAGTACGTGCCGATCGACGAGGATCACCCGACCGTGCCCCACGACAGCTACGCCATGTCGAAGGTGGTCAACGAGGCGACGGCACGGTCGTTCCAGGCTCGGTCGGGCATCGACGTCTACGGCCTCCGGATCAACAACGTGATCGAACCGCACGAGTACGAGAGCACGTTCCCGGCGTTCGTGGCCGACCCGTCGCTTCGGCGACGGAACATCTTCGCCTACATCGATGCACGCGACCTCGGCCACATGGTCGAGCGGTGCCTGCTCACCGACGGCCTGGGGTACGAGGTGTTCAACGTGTCGAACGACGACACGTCGGTCGGCATCACCAGCGCCGAGGTCTACGAGCGCTTCTACGCCGGCGTCGAGCAGCGACGCCCGCTCGGGGGTACGAGACGTTCTACGCCAACGACAAGGCGAAGCGACTCGTCGGCTTCGCTCCCCGCCACTCCTGGCGCCAGGCGCTGGCGCCGGAGCACCAGGGCTGAGCAACACGGTGCGGGGAGGGCGATGTCGGGCGAATCGTGTAGTGCGACCGAGCCTCTACGTTGTCGGCATGCGTGATCCCGTGCGGACATCTGCCCTCGGCGGAGTGATCGGGCCGGCGGGATTCATCGGCGCATGGGTCATCGGTGCCGCTGCCACCTCAGCGCCGTACTCCTCGATCGACGACGCCATCAGCCGGCTTGCAGCGGTTGGCGCCGACACTCGCTGGCTGATGACCGCTGGATTCGTCACGTTCGGCCTGTCAATCCCGGTGTATGCATGGGCGCTGCGGCGCACCGTCCCTGGACCGGCATGGATCACCGCCACCGCGACAGGCTTGGCAACGCTGGCGGTCGCAGCGACGCCCCTCGACCGCTCCGAGACGGTCGACCGGATGCACGGCATCTTCGCCGGCATCGG
>JBGTIA010000223.1:0-10694 GCA_041745835.1 Ilumatobacteraceae bacterium
CTGCTCACAGCCCCCGAAGGTACTCCGGTACCGCCACGCCCTCACCGTCACGACACGAGCACGACACGAGCGCGCCACCGGCTCGACAACGGCATGGCACGGTCTCGGCCCGGGCACGACACCGGGCGGCGCGTCCTAACCTTGCGGGCGTGGTCCCCGAACGTCTGACGCCTGTCCTGCACGAGTTGGCGCCGCTCGCTGCTCGTTTCCGGAAGGCCGGCCACCGGTTGTACCTGGTCGGCGGCACCGTTCGCGACCTGTTCGTGGGATCGGGCCGCGATGACTTCGACCTCGACCTGACCACCGATGCGCGGCCGAGCGAGATCAAGCGGTGCCTGGAGGGTTGGGCCGACGCGATCTGGACGCAGGGCGAGAAGTTCGGAACGATCGGTGCGCAGGTGCGCGATGAGGTCTCCGGGTTCGAGCGGATCTACGAGATCACCACGTTCCGGGCCGAGGCCTACACCGACGATTCGCGCAAGCCGCACGTGGTGTTCGCCGACGAGATCGAGGCAGATCTCTCCCGTCGCGACTTCACGGTGAACGCCATGGCGCTCGAGTTGACCGGCGATGACGGAATGCCCGCCTTGATCGACCCGTTCGACGGCGCCGTCGATCTCGCGACCCGCATCCTGCGCACGCCGATCGGACCGGAGATCAGCTTCAGCGACGACCCGCTGCGTATGTTGCGTGCCGCCCGGTTCATCGCCGGCTACCAGCTCGCCCCGACCCCCGAGCTGGTGGAGGCCGTACGCGACATGGCACCGCGCCTGGAGATCGTGTCGCCCGAACGCATTCGCGACGAACTCGACAAGCTGATGGTCGTCGACCATCCCGCCGCTGGCCTGTGGTTCCTCGTCGACACCGGGCTCGCAGATCAGTTCCTGCCGGAGTTGCCTGCGATGCGGCTCGAGCACGATCCGATCCATCGCCACAAGGACGTCCTGACACACACGATCGCAGTGGTCGAGAACGTCAGGCCACCGCACGAGTATCCGGCGGTCGTGTCGGGTGAACGACCGACCTTCGACTTCCGGCGCGCCCGCCTGGCGGCGCTGTTCCACGACGTCGGCAAGCCGCGCACACGCGGGTATCTGGAGGGCAAGGGCACGACCTTCCACCACCACGACGCGGTCGGCGCCCGCATGACCCGCAAGCGCATGAACGCACTGCGGTACTCGAACGACGACGTTGCAGCGGTCACCGAACTCGTGGCGTTGCACCTGCGCTTCCACACCTACTCGATGGGATGGTCGGACTCTGCCGTGCGTCGGTACGTGCGTGATGCCGGCGAACTCCTCGCGGAACTCAACGTGTTGACGCGTTGCGACTGCACCACACGGAACGAGAAGCGAGCGGCGCGCCTGTCGAAGCGGATGGACGAGTTGGAGGAACGCATCGACGAGCTCGAGGCGGCCGAGGAACTTGCGTCGTTGCGACCCGAACTCGACGGCAACGCGGTCATGCAGCACCTGGGTATCGGCCCGGGACGAGAGGTCGGCGAGGCGATGAAGTTCCTCATGGACGTCCGCCTCGACGAGGGCCTGCTCGGCGACGACGAGATCCGACGTCGCCTCGACGCCTGGTGGTCCACCCGCTGAACTGTCACACCGTGCCGGGTCGAACGTGACAGTTCGTCGGCAACACCGTGCCACTGGCACGGGGAATGCCCAGGTCGACCGGGCCGGTGGCTCTAGCCTTGGGCGGTGAACTCTGGGAACGGCGACGGCGACGCCATCGACGTGACGGCCCGGTTGTCGGCGAGGGGTCGTCTGTTTCGCGCCGGGTGGTTGATCCTGCCGATCCTTGCGGTGTCCGCAGCACTCGTCGTCCTGGCCGGCCTGCGGGCGGGTTCCGATCCGAGTCCCGAAACGATCGGGGTCGTTGCCGGGATCGCCGTGCTGGCGCTGGTCGCCGTGTTGGCGACGGTGCTCGAATCCCGGCGAATCGGACGACGCTTCCAGAACACGATCGACGAACTCTCGCGAACCCAGTCCGAGATGCGCCGCCTCCTCGACGACCTGCCCGACGCGATCATGGGGCTCGACGATCGCTTCGTGATCGAGTCTGCGAACCAACGAGCGGCGCTGCTCACCGGACGCACGATCGACGAACTGGTCGGCCGTGCCTTCCTGGAGATGATCGGCGACGGCGATCGCGACTCGGTCACCGAGCGCTGGCACTTCGATCAACCCCATCCGGGTTCGCTCGACCTCACGAGCGATGCCACCGGACCGATCGGGAATCACGTCGTGTTCGAGTTGGTCGATGCATGCGGCGAGCCGCACTTGGTGGAGGCGTCGTTGCACCGCCCGGCGGCGTCCGACGGGCACGTCGGCGGGCGCGGCGGCGGATTGGTGGTGCTGCTGCGCGACGTGACCGATCGAGCCCGTACCACCGTGGCGCTCGAGCAGGCGCGGCGCCGGTTCCAGCAGGCGTTCCACTCGGCTCCGACCGGCATGGCGCTCGTGCGCCTCGACGACAGCCGCATCGTCGACGCCAACCAATCGCTGGCCGACATGCTCGGCCGGTCACTGTCGTCGTTGATCGGTGCGGGGATCCGCGAGATCACCCACCCCGACGACCTCCGCGCTGCTGCCACCCAACGAGCTCGGCTCGAACTGGGAATCGCCGACACGTATCTGCTCGAGCAGCGATACCTGCGAAGTGACGGCGACTTCGTGTGGGCGCGCACCAGGGTGTCGGTGACCGAGGATGAAGGCGTTGCGCTGGCGATCACCCACATCGAGGACGTCACCGAGCAACGGTTGGCCTCCGAACGACTGACCCACGCAGCCACCCACGACGTGCTCACCGAGCTGTCGAATCGTGGCGCCCTCGTGGAGCGCCTCGACGACTTGCTCGCCCATGCCGACATCGGGCAGGTGTCAGTGCTGTTCATCGACCTCGACAACTTCAAAGTGGTCAACGACAGCCTGGGCCACGGCGTCGGTGACGAGTTGCACCGCCAGATCGCCAGCCGTCTGCGTCACGTGATGCGCGACACCGACCGCATTGCACGGTTCGGCGGCGACGAGTTCGTGGTGCTCGTCGACGGTGACGTCGACCCGGCGACGGTGGCCGAGCGGCTGCGACGCGCCGTGCTGCGTCCGATGCTCATCGCCGAGCACGAACTGGTGGTCACTGCGAGCATCGGATTCTCCGTCAACTCGACCGCCGACGTCACCGCCGACGAACTGTTGCGTGACGCCGATGCTGCGATGTACCGGGCGAAAGCGGCGGGGCGTGACCGAGTCGAGGCGTTCACCGAGGAGACTCGCGCGGCCTCGGTCGCTGCGTTGCAGACCTCCAGCGAACTGCGACGGGGGCTCGAGCGCGGCGAGATCGTGCCCTACTTCCAACCGATCGTCGACCTCGAGGGCGGCAACGTCGTCGGCTTCGAAGTGTTGGCGCGGTGGTTGCACCCCGAGCGCGGTCTGCTCGTCCCGGCTCAGTTCCTGTCACTGGCGGAGGAGTCGGGACTGATCGTCGACCTCGGTGCGCGCATCCTGCGCGACTCGCTCGCTCAGCTCGCGCACTGGCGGGCAGTCGGCCTTCGTTTCGCTTCGTGTTCGTTGTCGATCAACATCGCGACACAACAGCTCATCGACGGTCGGTTCCTCGGGGTGGTCCACGACGCGCTCGGCGAGACCGGCATCGACGCCGACTCGTTGTGGCTGGAGATCACCGAGACCGCACTGATGGCCGACACGGACGCTGCTGGCCGCGCCTTGCGTGATCTCCGGGGGCTCGGACTGCACCTGTCGGTCGACGACTTCGGAACGGGGTACTCGTCGCTGACCTACCTCAAGCGATTCCCGGTCGAGGCGATCAAGGTCGACCGGTCGTTCGTCGCCGGGCTCGGACTCGAGTCCGACGACACCTCGATCGTCGAGGCGGTCATCCGCCTCGGGCACTCGCTGGGTCTCAGCGTGGTCGCCGAAGGAGTCGAAACCCCGCTGCAACTGAACCGCCTGCGCGAACTGGGCTGTGACAAAGGGCAGGGCTACCTGTTCGGCCGTCCCCGCCCCGCTGGCATCACCGCCAACGAACGCGTCGACGCCTGACACGAACCCCTGAACACCCGCGAGCGATGAGCGAACCGCCCGTATGGCGTTCTTTGGCTCATCGCACCGGCGGTCGCGCCCGGGTCAGGAACCTTCCTTGCGGGCGCGCAGGATCAACGTGGCGGGCGCGGGACGCTGCGCGGTGGCGCCCAGTTCGAGCAGCTGATCGACGCGGAAATTCGCTCGCGTGAGTGCGGTGAACCACTCGCCGATGGTGCGAGCGCCGGTGCCGTACGGATGCTCGATCGAGATGTCGGCATACGGGTGCGGCATCGACAGCACGAGGGGAGTGCTCGGCTTGAGGATGCGGTGCACCTGACGCAGGAGCCGTCCGAGGTCGTCGACGTGATCGATCGTGTGCGCCGCGAGGACGACCTCGCACGACGCCGATGCCACGTCGCCCAGATCGGCGAGGTCGGTCTCGAGGCATTGCACCTGCACTTCGGCGGCGGTCGCACGGCGGCGTGTCTCGGCGATGCGCTCGGCATCGGTGTCGATCGCGATCGACTTCGCGCCGGCGCGGGCGAATGCGATCGAGTTGAACCATGGCGAGATGCCGAGTTCGATGGCACGTCGTCCATCAGCCACCTCCCCGCACAGCCGGAGTTCGTCGTCGCCCGGCGTACCGGGTCCGTAGTTGATGTCGGGGACCACGATGCAAGCATGCCCGCTGTGGCCGCTGGCATCGGGGACCACGCGCCGGTGACCAGTGCATGGTAGGAGCCGGTAGTGTCGGCGCTCATGGCGTTCACGGTCGGCGCACTCCGCGGGTCGGATGGTTCGCGCGGTCTGGTCGACCACCGGCTGGCTCGTCGGATGCTGATCAGCCAGGTGAAGAAGGGCCGTGTGCCGCTCGACCAGGTGTGCGACGCCCATCCGGAGTTGATCCGTGCCGCACGCAACGTCGGAACCCAGACTTCGACGTGTTGTCCGATCTGCGAGGAGTCCGATCTCAAGTTGGTCACCTACGTGTTCGGCCCTCGACTGTCGGCCCAGGGGAAGTGCGTGTCGACGGCCAAGGAGATGCGTCAACTCAACGACCGCATGGAGGAGCTGAGTGCCTACGTGGTCGAGGCCTGTGTCGAGTGTCGCTGGAACCATCTGCTCAGGGTGATCCCGGTCGGCGGCCGGCGTTCCGCCAAGCGCGCGTCCCGGTGACCGCCAACACGGTGATCGTCACCTCGGTGATCGTTCGTCCGACGTCGTTCGCTCGGTCGGCTGTGCTCGCCACGGTCGTCGCCATTGCGCTGGCTGCCTGCGCCGACGGATCGAGCACGCCGCTCGACGAGCGTTCCGACACCACCGCCGAGACTGCCGACGACAGCATCGGCGACGCTGCGACCCCAGCAGCGACCTCACCCGCAACCGCAACGTCGCCGGCGGTCGACCCGTCGGAATCGATGGCCGACCCGTCGCAGAGTCCGGGACAGCAGCCCGACGGGTTCAGCACCATCCTGGCGGTGATCACCGAGGCCGACGGTGAGGTGTGTGAGGTCTGCCTGTGGTTGGCCGACGACGCAACGGAGCGAGGCCGCGGGTTGATGGGGGTCACCGACCTCGGCGACGCGGTCGGGATGGCATTCCGTTTCGACGAAGCGACGGCGGGTTCGTTCTACATGTTCCAGACGCCGACCCCGCTCTCGATCGCCTGGTTCGCCCCGGACGGCAACTACATCGGGTCGGCCGACATGGACCCCTGCCTCGACACGCAGGCGGGTGAGTGTCCGCTGTACTCGCCGGGCGAGTCGTACGATCTCGCGATCGAGGTGTTCGACGGCGGCCTCGGCCCGCTCGGCCTCGGCCCCGGATCGCGCATCGAGCTGATCGAGGGCTCCGAAGCCGATCGGTGCCCCACGGCGTCCTAACTCCGTGACACCCCCTCTCTAGGGTCGAGGGCATGTCACCGAACGCGACACCAGTGGGCCCCGATAAGGTAGGCCAGTCCATATTGGCCCTGCCCCACACCGGGGCTCCCACCACGAGGCTGTCATCAGGCCGTCGTGGGGGATCCGAAGGGAGGAAACACGCATGATGCGTGCATACGAAATGATGATCATCATCGACGGAGACGTCGATGACCCCAAGGCCCAGTCCTGGATGAAGACGGTGACCGACGGTGTCGCCACCGCCGGCGGCGAGCTCCACGGCAAGATCGATTGGTGGGGCAAGCGCCAGTTCGCCTACCCGATCAACAAGAAGCCGTCGGGCTACTACATGGTCGCCGAGATCGTGGCCCCTGCCGGCGCTCTCGACGAACTCGAGCGCACGCTCCGTCTCGCGGACGATGTCGTCCGTCACAAGCTCATCCGTCTGCCCGACGCCGAGGCCGAGCGCCGCGGCATGGCCGGCAGCGCTGCCTGATCGCAGCGGTACGCAAAGGGGAACAACATGGCACTCAGCAGCTCTGTCACACTCGTCGGGAACCTGACCCGAGATCCGGAACTCCGTTACACCACCTCCGGGATGGGTGTCGTCGGGATCGGCCTGGCCGTCAACCATCGACGCCAGGTGAACGGCGAATGGCAGGAGGAGACGTCGTTCTTCAACGTCACTGCGTTCGGTGATCTCGGTGAAAACGTCGCCGCAAGCCTCAACAAGGGCCAGCGAGTTCTGGTCACCGGCCGACTCCAACAGCGTGAGTACGAGACCAAGGACGGCGAGAAGCGTTCCGTGGTCGAGGTCATCGCCGACGAGATCGGCCCCAGCCTGCGGTGGGCTCAGGCACAGGTCGAACGCATCAGTCGTGACGCTGCCGACGGAGGTAACCGGGGCGGCGGCGGCGGTAACAGCGGCGGCGGCGGTGCAACCCGCGCACCCGATCCCGTGTACGGCGACGAAGAGCCGTTCTGAGCCCCTCCCAGCATTCGAAGATCTGAATTTCCAGTCGTAAGGAACCCCAATGGCAAGCAAGAAGAACAAGGCGCGTAGCGCCCGTGACCTGAACCCACGCAAGTTCAAGAAGAAGACCAGCGTCCTCGTCATCGAAAAGGTCGAGTACATCGACTACAAGGACGTCGATCTCCTGCAACGCTTCATGAGCGATCGCGCCAAGATCAAGAACCGTCGAATCGCCGGCAACACGTTGCAGCAGCAGCGAGAGGTCGCGAACGCCGTGAAGGTCGCTCGCGAGATGGCGTTGCTGCCGTACGCGAAGCGAGTCGCCTCCACCCGGACCGGTGGACGTGGACGCGACAGTGGCCGCGACGGTGGCCGTGAGGGCGGACGCGATCGCGAGACCAGCCTCAGCGATGATGTGAACGACACGACAGTCGACGACACCTCCGTCGAGGCCAGCGAGTCGACCGACGTGACCGAGACCGAGGAGGTCTGAGCGATGAAGGTCATTCTCCGTTCCGATCTCGATGGTCTCGGCAAGCGCGGCGACATCGTCGAGGTGGCCGATGGGCACGCCCGAAACTTCTTGTTCCCGAAGGGTCATGCAATCGCCGCGTCCGATGGCGCAGTGGAACAGGCCGGTCGGATGCGCCAGGCGCGCGATCAGCGCGACTCCAGCGCACGTGACGCCGCGACGCACATCGCCAGCACCCTCGTGCCCAAGGTGATCACGGTGACGGCCAAGGCTGGCCCGGAAGGCAAGTTGTTCGGTTCGATCACGGCAACCGACATCGTCGATGCGGTCCGTGAACAGACCGACATCGAGATCGATCGTCGCCAGGTCGAAGTCGACGTCATCAAGACCATCGGTCAACACACGGTCACGGCATCGCTGCACAACGACGTGTCCTTCCCGATCACGATCGACGTCGTCGCTACCGTCTGACGTCCGGGCACCCCGCCGTCGAACGGGGCCGCTTCCCATCTGAACAATGGACATACGGGCTGACCGAACGCGTCTATCCACAGGTTCGTCCACAGTCCGTTGTCCACAGACGAACCCCGTTGTCCACATCCGGTCAACAGCCAAGACCCAGGGTTGTTCCTCTTCCGCCACACAGGAACTCCCTGCAAGAGTGGGGTCCCCATGTCGATCGACCAACAATTCGGAACCAGTCGCAACGAACGAGGCGACCGCGGCCATACTGCGCCGAACCGCAGCGGGCGGGTCCCTCCCCACAACCTCCAGGCGGAGGAATCCGTGCTCGGCGCACTGTTGCTCAGCCGTGATGCGATCGGTGTCGTCGGTGAGGCTGGCCTCAACGTTCGTGACTTCTACAGCCCGGCACACCAGCACGTCTTCGACTCGATCCGCTCGCTGTACTCGTCGTCCGGACCGGTCGATGTGGTCACCGTCGCCGACGAGTTGCGCCGTCACGGTCTGCTCGACGAGGTCGGTGGCATCGAGCGACTGAACGATCTGCAGAACGCCACACCGTCGGTGTCCGGCGCCGAACACTACGCCCGCATCGTGATGGACACCGCACTGCTGCGCCGCTTGATCCACACCGCCGGCGAGATCACCGACCTGGCGTTCTCCGAACCGGACGACGTGACCAAGGCCGTCGACCTCGCCGAGTCGAAGATGTTCGAAGTGGCCGAGGACCGGGTGGTCGACTCGACCCGACCGATCCAGGAACTCCTCAACATCGCCATGGATCAACTCGAGGAGAACTACGAGCGCGGCGACACCATCACCGGAGCCGCCACCGGCTACGACGACCTCGACGAACTCCTCTCCGGTCTGCAGCCCAGCACCCTCAACATCGTGGGCGCCCGCCCGGCCATGGGAAAGTGCGTCGCCTGGTACACACCGATGGTCGATCTCGAGACCGGTGACGTGGTCACAGCCGACGAACTCATGCAGCGTGCGACTGCACGGGGGTCGCTCGCCGTGCAGGCGATCGGCGACGATGGCCGACTGACGCTCGCCGACGTCAGCGTGTGTCTCGACGACGGCGTCAAGGACGTCTTCACCCTGTGCACGCGGTCCGGCCGAGACGTGACGGTGACGGCCGCGCATCCGTTCCTCACCCCGCGCGGCTGGCGCCGACTCGACGAAATCATGGTCGGTGACGACGTCGCTGTTCCGGGCACGGTCGGGATTTTCGGGTCCGAGGATCTGCCCGACGCTGAGATCGACCTGCTCGCCATTGTGCTCGGAGACGGGTGCGTCGCACCCGGGCAGACGAGCGCCACCTTCACGACCGAATTGGACGAGGTGCGCCAAGCAGCCGAGGAAGCGGCGCAGGCGCTCGGCACCGGTCTGCGGCTCGCTGGTTCAGCAGGAAACGCCAACACCTATCGATTCTCGACCGGCTACCGCGGTGGCCTCACCAACCCGGTGATGGAGCTGCTGCGCACTCATGGCATGTGGGGCAAGGGCGCACACGACAAGCAGGTTCCCGATGCGGTGTTCCGGTGCTCGAAGCCTGTGGTAGCTCGGTTCCTCAACCGTCTGTTCGCGACCGACGGCACGGCCTGGGTGGCGTCGGCCGACTACGCCCGGATCGGGTACTCATCGGTGTCGAAAGACCTGGTCGATGGCGTTGCGCACCTGCTTCGTCGGTTCGGCCTGCGCGTGAAGTTGCGTGAACGCCGGATCGCGTACAACGGCATGCGCCGGACCGCGTACGAAATCGAGACCATGGACGCGGCCTCGCTCCTGAGATTCTGTGACGAGATCGGCATCTTGGGGAAGGCCGTGGCCGTTGCCTCGGTTCGGGGGCGCGCCGCCGCCGCAGTGCGCAACGATCAGGCCCCGGACTACGTGCCCGCCGCGGTCTGGGACGACATCGAGAAGGCGAAGGGCGACCTCACGTGGGCTGAGCTCAGCCGGCGGGCCGGCCGCCCGTCGTCTCACAACTGGCACCAGGGCCGACGCGGCCAGTTGCGCCGCTCCACCGTGGCCGAGCTTGCGGACGTACTCGACGACGACCAGCTCCGTTGGTGGTCATCGCCAGACGTCATCTGGGAGCGGGTGACCTCGATCGAACCGGCAGGACAGGATCGCGTGATCGACTTCACCGTGCCGGGCCTCCACAACTTCGTCGCAGCCGACTTCTTCCTGCACAACACGGCCTTCGGGTTGGGCATGGCGACGCACATCGCGAAGCACTCTGCCAAGCCGGTGTTGGTCTTCTCGCTCGAGATGGGACACTCCGAGCTGACCCAACGCATCCTGTCGAGCGAGGCCAAGGTCGATTCCACCAAGCTGCGCACCGGCAAGCTGAGCGAGAGCGACTGGTCGAAGATCGGGCTCGCTGTCGGACGCCTCGAAGTACCGCTGTTCCTCGATGACAACCCGCAGGTGACCGTGATGGAGATCCGTGCGAAGGCTCGGCGCATCAAGGCGCAACACGGTGGCCTCGCATTGATCATGATCGACTATCTGCAGCTGATGAGTGGCAGCGGCAACTCCGAGAACCGTCAGCTCGAGGTCAGCGAGATCAGCCGAAACCTCAAGGTGCTCGCTCGCGAGTTGGAGGTGCCGATCGTGGCGCTGAGCCAGCTGAGTCGAAATCTCGAAGCTCGTTCCGACAAGCGGCCGATGCTCGCCGACCTGCGCGAGTCCGGCTCGCTCGAGCAGGACGCCGACGTGGTGATGTTCCTGTATCGCGACGAGGTCTACAACCCGGAGTCACCCGACAAGGGTTCGGCCGAGGTGATCGTGTCGAAGCACCGGTCCGGCCCCATCGGTACCAAGCGCCTCGTCTTCCTCGGCCAGTACAC
>JBGTIA010000224.1:0-3159 GCA_041745835.1 Ilumatobacteraceae bacterium
GACCGCGTCGGCCGTCGCCGGATCGTCGACCCCGAACCCGGGCAGCACCGCGGTCGCCCGCTCCACGAACAGCGTCACCGCCTCGGCGTCGAGGCCTCCGTCGAGACTCAACGGGGACACCGAGATCCGCTGCTCGCCGGCGACCCAGAGGCTCTCCCGCGACGTCGCCAGCACTCTCGGAGTCGGCGATCGGCGGAGAATCTGCTCGACAACCCGTGCCGCCGCGTCGGCGACGTGCTCGCAGTTGTCGACGATCAACAGCAGCCGGCGTCCCGCGATCGCCTCCGCCACAGCGTCGCCCATCGCACGCTCACCCTGCGGGCTGACACCGAGCGCGTTCGCGATCGCATCCGGCACCGCATCCGGATCGCCCACTGGTGCGAGCTCGACCATCCAGATGCCATCGTCGAAGTGGTCCCCGAGACGGGCTGCCACCTCGAGCGCCAGGCGTGTCTTGCCGACGCCTCCGACCCCAGTCAGCGTCACGACGCGACTGGTCAGCACGAGATCGACGATGCCGTCGATGAGCCGGTCTCGCCCGACGATCGACCCCGCAGGGACCGGAACCCGCCCGGCCGAACGCGTCTGCGCCACCACCGCCGCAGTCTGACAGGCCCGATCAGGCTCGCCGTGGTCGCGCCTGCACCCCATTCGGCGCCGTCCGGTCTGAATAGGGAGGACTCCCGATGCCCGCCGCCCGGACGGAACCTCATGATCGAGAGCATCCGATTCAACCAACCGGTTTCAACCCAAGAATGGAGCACAGCAATGGAAACCATGACCAACACCGAGCTCGTGCGACGCGGCTACCAGGCTTTCAACGAGGCCGACCTGGCCACGCTCGACCGCATCATCGCCGACGACGCCACCTGGACGACGCCGGGCATCAGCAGCGCTGCCGGCACCGCACGCGGCAAGGACGCCGTCTTCGCCCAGTTCGGTCGCTACGGAGGCGAGACCGAGGGCACGTTCCGCGCCGACCTCCTCGCGGTCTTCGAGAGCGACGACGGTCGAGTCGTCGGCCTCCATCACAACGTCGGGCACCGCGACGGCAAGCAGCTCGACACCGACTGCTGCATCGTGTTCGAGATCCGCGACGGGCGCGTTGCCTCCGCGACCGAGCACTTCCTCGACCTCCACAACTGGGACCAGTTCTGGGCGTAGGGCCCACGGGCTTCATCCCGCTCGACATCTCGATCACCAACGATGGTCCGCCGTCATTGCCGTCGCACCGCTCCAGCTGCCGGTTCCCGAGCTTGGTAGCCGTCGTTCCGGGCTGCGGGATACGAGTCGTCGCTTGACCCGCAGCCGAGAAACGGCAGGTCCAGCACAACCTCCCGTGAGCTGTACTGCGGTCGTGCCCCGTGTAGTGGTGGGAATCGTGGGTGTGATTCCTGGTGGCGTCAGGTGATGGCGAGTGTGCCGTCGCCGGGCGCGGCGTCAGTCTCGCGCGTCGTGTAGAGCTTGGCCATCGATGATTCCGAGAGGTAGTGGCGATGCGTTGCCCAGTCGTCGTGTTGCTCGGCGAGCACTGCCCCGACGAGGCGGATGATGGCGGCGTCGTTCGGGAAGATCTGCACGACGTTGGTGCGTCGTTTTATCTCCTTGTTCAACCGCTCGAGCGGGTTGTTCGACCAGATCTTGCGCCAGTGATCGGGTGGGAACGCGCTGAACGCGAGCACGTCGCCCTTGGCGTCAATCATCAGTTCGGTGACCTTGGGGAACTGGGCGGAGAACATGTCAGCGGTGCGGTCCCACGCAGCGGAGATCTCCTTCGGGTTGGGGTGCACGAACACGGTGCGCAACGCAGCAGCGACGACATCCTGATGACCTTTCGGGACCCGGGCGAGCACGTTGCGGGCGAAATGCACCCGGCATCGCTGCCAACTCGCGCCTTGCAACGTCTTGCGCGCAGCAGCCTTGAGGCCCTCGTGGGAGTCGGAGATTACGAGGCGGACACCGGTGAGTCCGCGGCGACGCAACGACCGCAGGAACTCGGTCCAGAACGTTTCGGCCTCGCTGTCACCGACCGCCAAGCCCAGCACTTCTCGGTCGCCGCCAGCAGTGATTCCCGTCGCGATCACGACTGCTCTGGACACGACTTGGTGCAGGTCGGTGTCGCGGGTCTTGATGTAGGTGGCGTCCAAGTAGACGTAGGGAAACTCGGTGTGCGCGAGTGACCGGTTGCGGAACGCGTCGACTTCGACGTCCAACTTGGCGCAGATCCGCGAGACCTGGGATTTGGAGATCCCCGAGTCGATCCCGAGCGCTTGGACGAGATCATCGACCGAGCGGGTCGAGACGCCTTCGACGTAGGCCTGCATGATCACCGCGTGCAACGCCTGGTCGATCCGGCGACGTGGGGACAGCAACGACGGGAAGAAGCTGCCATGAGACAGCTTGGGGATCTTCAACTCGATGTCGCCGGCCTGGGTCGCCAACAGCCGTGGGCGGTGACCGTTGCGTTCATTCGTGCGGGTGTCGCTGCGTTCGTATCGGCCGGCGCCAATGTGATCGGTGACCTCGAGCTCGATCAACTCTTGCATCACCAGACGCACCGCGTCACGGATCAGATCGATGCCATCACCGGCGCGGAGCGCGTCGAGAAGTTCGGGCAGGGCAGACTCATCAAGAGCCATCGGTGTGTTCTCCTTGGTTGGGTTCTTGCAGGAACACACCAAGAATCACGGCGATGGCTCACCTCCCGGTGGACCCCCAAACCCCACCACGCCAAGGGACTCAAACTGTACTGCCGGTCGGTTCACGTCCAATCCAGGTCTCACGGCGTAGGCGCAAGATAGACGCCCCATCAGCTGCTGCGGTGCCCGAGGACCGATCGCTCGCGAGCCCCCGCACAACGCTCAGCTCGTAGGCTGCGCCCCAGCGAGAAGATCGGCACGTAGACGCTCGGTCGGTGTCACATAACGCTCAGCTCACAGGTCGCTGAAGGGTGCCACCCAACGCCGGGTTGACGACCGTCGAGTCGTCCCCGAGCCAGCTGCCCGGCGAGACGCAGCCGAGCGCAGATCGGCAGTTCTGGCGCTCCCCTGACCGCACTTCGGGGATTGCCACGCGGCCGTGGCCACATGGCTTGCATGTCCGCCGGCGATCTGCCCCGGGATCGATGCGCCGGCAGCCCGTGCCGTGGTCCTCCATCGG
>JBGTIA010000225.1:0-1978 GCA_041745835.1 Ilumatobacteraceae bacterium
ATCGCTACCTTGCCGTCGAAACCCAAGAGGTCGGTCATCCTCGGAACGGTATCGGTGCTGATCGGCGGCGGCCCAACCTCCTCGGTGTCCCACCTCCGACACCACTGTGATCTCGCGAGACATCTGCAAGGCCCGGACCCTCATGGGTTGGGTCTCCAGGCAGGGTCCCGGGAACACGGAATGGTCGTCCCACGATCGCTGTTGGCGCCGAAGGGGAGGTCGTGCTGATCGACAGCGCTTTCTTGACGGAACACGGGTGCTGGCGGAGACGATGGTCGTCAACCTGGGGTTGCTTCGCGTGACGGAGGAGACTGACATGCGGCTGGTGCGCACTCTCGGTGCCGAGTGGTCGGTGCGCATCCAGGCGAGAAGGAGATGTCGAGTACGGAACCGCCGCTGACGAGTGGCGGGCTGCAGTCGGCGGACCAGGTGAACCGGCGACAGGCAGCGTCACGGAGCGCCGATCTCGATGGTGACGGGGTCTCCCGTGCGGTTGAATGCGATGAATGGCACCGTGAACGTGCCCGTGAGGTGGCCGACGTGCACCTTGCCGCTCTGGTTGCCGCAATACTGGAGTGGCCATGGCGCTCGTTCACCGAGGTCGGCGGCGCCGAACGCCAGAGTGCCGCATGCCTCTCCTGTGCCCAGACCGGCGATCGAATCGAAAGCAACAGTCACCCCTGATTGCGCCATGACGAGCACCAGGGTGTCCGCGATGCCGTCGAGCTCGAATGTGCCGGCGATGTCGGACATGTGGTCGGCCGTGAGCACCAACACGGTGGGGCTCGGGTCGACGAACACCTCGATCTGGATCTCGACTGGCTCGGGCGAATATGCGGTGATGCTCACGTCGTAGACGTCGGAGGTCGGCAGCCACACGTACGCTTCGCCTTGGAACACCTCGCCGTTATCGCCAGCCAGGGAAGCACGTGATCCGAGACTGCCGAGTGCGGTCTCGCAAATCGGTTGTCCTGCCTGTCGCCACTCGTCGCGGATCTTGACCGACATCCGGATGTCGCCGTCGTCGGGGCACGACATCCTGGCGACCAGCGTCGTCCCCTCGACGGCGTCGATCGACCCCGAGAGTCGCGCCCCCTCGATCCCGCCTACCGCCCCGGAGAGCACGAGAGTCGGCTCACCGCTGCGGCCGGGCAACGGCTCGTCCGGTGCCATCGTCGTTGTCGGCGCGGTTTGGATCGTTGGGCCGCCGGGGGCCCAAGCCTGATTGCGAACCATCTCCGTGATCGCGTACTCGGTGGACCACGATTCGTCGGCGGTCACCCCGACGTCGAAGATGCAGCGTCGACGGAGCTGCTCGTCGTCGATCTGCCCGCACGCAGCTTCTCCCCGGCGACGTTGTGCTTCGTCGATGTCGTCGAGCCCGAACCGCACTTCTGTGCGCGCCGGGAACCCGGGGATGCGGTACGTCGCAGGCGACTCGCCCGGCCCGTAGTCGAACATCGACGACTCGTCGGTCACGGCCCACGACGGCCCGAGCCGCTCATAGACGAACCGGTAGCGCTCGTCGAAGTCTTTGGGTTCGGGCAGCTCGGTACCGTCGGCCAGGCGGGGCAACCCGAAGGCGTCGCCGGTTTGCCCCAGAAGGCCCACGCCCCGCTCGCGCAGTTCAGGGGATGCGTCGACGTACAGCGATGTTCCGGCCACGAGAAGGTGCGTGCCGTCATTGAAATCGACTTCGAGGCCGACGGGTGTTCCGTCGTCGAGCCACGGGATGACCGTTGATCCGTCGAACGACGTCGTCTCGTCGAGTGGTTCACCGTCGAGCGTGATTCGGTCGAACGACCACGAGAGCGTTCGCCCGCTCACACGAGCTGCTACGGCGGTGTGGGCCGACACCGAGTCGCCAGCTGGCTCGTAGCGCACTTGAATCTCGATGTCACCGTCGGCGGACCGAAGCAGCACGTACTCCCCGGCCCCTTGGAAGCTGTACTCCGCACCGTCGACGGTGATGAGGTGC
>JBGTIA010000226.1:0-8901 GCA_041745835.1 Ilumatobacteraceae bacterium
CATCGGCGAGGTCGTCCTCGGTACTGCCACGTCGACGCTCGACTCGGCGGGAGAGGTGCTGGCGACGTTCGACATGACGGCGGTGACGATCGACGACGCACGTCGCGTGATTGCCGATCACCTCATCGGTGAGATCGAACAGATTCCGCCGATGGTGTCGGCGATCAGGGTGGACGGCAAGCGCCTCCACGAACTGGCCCGCGACGGCATCGAAGTCGAACGCGCGCCCCGACCGGTCACGATCCATCGCTTCGACATCGTGGGCTGGTCCGAGCCGGGGATTCTCGGTGTCGAGGTCGAGTGTTCCGCTGGGACGTACATCCGCACGCTTGCCGACGACCTCGGGCGGCTGCTCGGCGGGGGCGCACACCTGCGCCGTCTCCGCCGCACCCACGTGGGGGCATTCACGATCGCCGAGGCCCGCCCACCGGACGAGTGCGAGCTGCTCCCGGTGGCGAGCGCCGTCCGGTCGCTCCCCCCGGTGATCGTCGATGGCGACGTCGCGGCACTGGTCGCCAACGGACGGGTGCTCGACGCCTGGGCCGGAGATGGTCCGTGGGCGGTGTTCGACCGCTCCGACGAGTTGCTGGCGGTGTACGAGCCGTTCCGAGGTCAGGCCAAGCCGGCGGTCGTACTGCCCCGATAGCGTTGCGGCCGTGCTCGTCGTGACCGACCTCCAGCACTGCCCCTGGGCGGATGAGCGAGCCGTGATCACCATCGGCGCCTACGACGGAGTCCACCTCGGCCATCGTGCAGTGATCGATCAGGTTCGACGCCGCGCCGACGAGGTCGCAGCGAAATCGGTCGTGGTGACGTTCGATCGCCATCCCGCCAGCGTGGTGCGTCCCGAGTCTGCGCCGCGCTTGCTCACGGGGCCTGAGCAGAAGATGGAGTTGCTCGAGTCGACGGGGATCGACGCAGTCGTCGTCGTGCCGTTCGACATCGAGCAGGCCGCCGAGAGTCCAGAGTCGTTCGCGGATCGCGTGTTGGTCCGGTGCCTGCAGACCCGCGTGATCGTCGTCGGCGAGGACTTCCACTTCGGCCGCCACCGTGACGGCAACGTCGACCTGCTCCGCAAGATCGGCGTCGAAGCCGATTTCGATGTCGAACCCATCCAACTCGTGAATCGACTCGACGGCGTCGACGAGCCGATCAGCAGCACGGCCATCCGGCGAGCGCTCGCCGGCGGCGACATCAAGCGCGCCAACGCAATGCTCGGACGTTCGTACGAGGTCCGCGGCCAGGTCTTCACGGGCGACCAGCGAGGCCGGCTGCTCGGATTCCCGACCGCGAACGTCGCCGTTCCGTCAGGGATGTGCCTGCCCGCCGACGGCGTGTATGCCGGCGTCTACGAACGTCCCGACGGCGAGGTGTACGGCTGCGCGATCAACCTCGGCCGTCGTCCGACCTTCTACGAGCACGCCGACGCATCGCTGTTGGAGGCGCACCTGCTCGACATCGATGTCGACCTCTACGGCGAGACCGCCAGCGTCCGCTTCGAGCACTTCCTGCGCAGTGAGCGCAAGTTCGACGGCGTCGACGCACTGATCGCCCAGCTCGGCCACGACGTGTCGAGCGCCCGCGACCTCCTCGCCTGAACGCACGGCTCCCACCAACCACGTTTGTGTGCGGGTTCGGGTGGGACGGTCCACCCAGAATCTCCCGCAAACGGGGAGTCCGGCGGGTGGCGACAGGGGGTCACGCGGCCGGCCAGACGACGGCGCCCTCGCCGTCGTAGACGGACTCGAGGATGTCGCTGAGGTAGTCGTCGGCCGTCGGAGTGTCACTCTCGCCGAACAGCCCGACCTCGGCGTAGGTGTCGAGCTCGTTCTGGAGCGCCTCGACGTCGGCGATGCCGAAACCCGTGCCGTCCGGGGTCAACTCGGCGATCAACGCAGCGTCGGTACGCCAGCGGAATGCCTCGCCCTCCGACGACAGGAAGTTGGGGTTCCCGCCCGAGTTGATCAGCTCCACCGCAGTGTTCGCGGCTGCGTCGGGATCGCCGATCGCATCGGCGAGTCCGAGCAACGTGGCGCGCATGAAGTCCTCGGCTGCGCTCGGGTGGTCCTCGATGAACCGCTGGTTGCCGTAGATGACCCCGAACGAGCCGGGGATGTCGTAGTCGAGCGGGTCGAACAGGTCGAAGTCGACCCCGGCGCGTTCGAGCGCACCGGGTTCGTTGCTCTTGTAGCCGGGGAACCCGTCGATCGACTCGATGGCGATGTGCGCCGACGGATCGAACCCGTCGAGCAGCACGGTCTCGTAGTCGGCGTTCTCCACCAGCCCGGCGGTGGCCAGCATGGCGGCCACGCTGGGCGGCAGCTTCCCCTTCACGCCGATCGTCGAACCGGCGAGATCGCCGAGTTCGGTCGCCACACCCGGCTTCAGGATGAGCGAGTCGATCGCCGTCGGGCCCTCGACCGCCAGCACGACGAAGTCGGTGTCGTTGGCGTCGGCGAAGGCGACCACCTCGCTGAACGAGCCGCCTGACGCGAACTGCGCGTTGTTCGCCGCAACGAGTGGGTAGTTGGCCGTGGAGAAGCTGGGAGTGATCTCCACGTCGAGGCACAGTTCGTCGTAGTAGCCGTTTGCGTCGGCGACGATGACGTCGATGATCGACGCTGTGGCCGCGAAGTCGAATCCCGTCAGGTAGGTGATGGTGCCGGCCGCCTCGTTGGCGGCGCACCGCTCTTCGGGGAACGCCTCGCCGGCGGTGACGCCCGAGTCGGTGACCGAGTCGCTCGGTGACGCCGTCGTCCCGACGCTGCCCGCCGTGCCGTCGGTGTCATCGGTGTCATCGGTCGACGGGTCGTCGCTCCCGCACGCGGCCAACGCGATGACGGGAACGAGCGCAAACACGGCGATGGTTCGGAGTCGCATCAAGGGTCCAGTTCTTCCGAGAGTTGGGGAGCCAATGATGCCACGCAACGACTCCCGAGCGGCCGTGAACGGCGATCACGGACGTTGCGACACGTGCCACCGCAACAGGCTGCGTTCGAGCAGCGAGATCGCCAGCAGCCCGGTGATGCCGAGCAGTGCGGCGGTCGTGATCGTCGCCCACAGCGTCTCGGCCTGATTGCTCGCCGCGGCGGTGCGGCCGATCGCACCCAGTCCGTCCCTGGTCAACGCGGAGCCCTCGCTGAAGTACGCCGCGGCGAGTCCGAGGCCCAGTGCAAACCGCAGCGTGGTGAAGATCGACGGCAGTGAGGCGGGGAGCCGCAGCCTCCAGAACACCTCCCACGGACGGGCGTCGACGCTGGCGAGCAACTCGCGCGCGGCCGGGTCTGCGGACTTCATTCCCCCGACGACTCCGAAGGTGAACACGGGAAACGACGTGAACGCAACCATGAAGAGGATGGTGGGATCTCCGCCGTCGAGCCACAGCACCACCGACGTGATGTAGGCCACCCACGGTGTGACCAGGATCAGGATCAAGACCGGCTGGGTCGCCTCCTCGATGAATCGGGACGACGCCATGAGCGCGCCCACCACCAGCGCGAACGCCATGGCAATCGAGAGCCCGACGAGCATGTGCCGGCCGGTGATGAGCGCATTCGACCAGTAGAAGCCAGGGGCCTCGGCGAGTTCGCTGAGGATCTCCGATGGCGCCAACAGCACGAATCGTCGAATGTCGAACACGCGAACGGCGGCTTGCCACAGCAGCCCGAACGTCACGATCCCCACGAGCGGAGCGACGATCCGACGAACGCTCGGGCTCATCGGCGCATCCCGCTGCTCAGCGAGGCCCTCAGTCGGGTGGTGATGTGGAAGAACGCCTCGGTGTCCTCGAGTTCGGGCACGCGGGGGTGGGCGAGGTCGATCGTCGTGTCCTCGGTGATCCGTCCCGGGCGAGGCGACATCACCGCAACGCGGTCCGACAGGAACGTGGCCTCGGGGATCGAGTGCGTGACGAACAGCACGGTTGTGCCGAGCCGCTCGCGCAGACGACCGAGGAGATGTCGCATGTCCGTACGGGTCATCTCGTCGAGGGCGGCGAACGGCTCGTCCATCAGCAGGATCGGAGCGTCGATCGCGAAGGCTCGGATGAGCCCGACGCGTTGCTGCATGCCACCGGAGAGTTCGTGCGGATAGGCCTCACGGAACTCGCCGAGTCCGACCTCGTCGAGCAGATCGTCGACCGAGACACTCGGTGTCGCAGGAGTGGCTCGCCGATTGATGTCGAGCAGCAGGCGAGCGTTGGCCTCGACGGTTCGCCAAGGCAGCAACGCCGGCGACTGCGGTACGAATCCGATCTGTTTGTGACGTCGGGCCTCGGTCGGCGACATGCCGTTGACCACGATCTCGCCGGTCGACGGCTCTTCGAGACCGGCGATCATGCGTAACAACGTGGTCTTGCCGCACCCCGAGGGACCGAGCAGCGTGACCGTCTCACCTTCCGCAACGGCCAGATCCAGCGGAGCGAGCGCATCGAGGGTCCCGAACGACTTGGCGACGTTCCGCACTTCGATTCGGGGTGACACGACGAGCGAGCGTACTTGTGTCCTCCCGATCCGTCCGTGCCGTTGTGAGTGCCGTCGTGAGTGCCGTTGTGAGTGCCGTTGTCGAGGGCCGCCCGTGCCCGTAGCATTGCCAGGTCCGTTCGGGCTGGAATCTCCGGCGCGGGCGTGATGCACACGAGGCCGTTCGGCACTCGATGCGACCTCCACCGCTGACGTCCCGATGGGACGCCGGCATCGATGAAGAAGGCGACACAACATGGCAGACATCTCCGACACCACGCCGAACACCACGGCGACGATCGAGAAGTACCGGACCCACGAGACCGACACGGGCTCGCCCGAGGTGCAGATCGCGCTGCTCACCGAGCGCATCACGCACCTCACCGAGCACCTGAAGTCCCACAAGAAGGATCACCACAGCCGTCGCGGTCTGCTGATGCTGGTCGGACGCCGCCGTCGCATGCTCGACTACGTCAAGAAGATCGACGTCGAGCGCTACCGCAAGATCCTCGCCGATCAGGGCCTGCGCCGCTGATTCCCGGTTCGCTGCGGCGATGAGCGAACCGCCCCCATGCGGTCACTTCGCTCATCGCTCGTGGTTCGATCGCATCGAGCCGGCCTTCAGCGTCAGCGCATACACCGAGGTCGGGCGTTGTCGCTGACGCCGAGTCTGTGGAACTCGGGCGCGCAGCGAACGATGTCACCCAACCGAGGCTGCGTCACGGTAGGATGCCGTTCGGAGTCGGATCGTCCGACTTCGCAACATGAGCGAACCGTTGTCGGTTGCCGGTTGCTGAATCCGAACCCTGCCCACAGATGGTGCCGGACGTGTCGGGTTGACCAACTGGGAACCGGCCGATCGCTCCAGAGGCGCACTCCCGAGGGGGAGTGCACATGAAAGGAGCCCTTGTGGCTGACCCCATCATCGTGTCCGGACTCGTGTCCGGAACCGAGAAGACCCTGACCTTCGAAACGGGCAAGTTCGCCCCCCAGTCGATGGGTGCCGTCGTGGCATCGATCGACGGGACGAAGGTTCTCACCACCGCCAACGCCGCGAAGAGCGTGCGTGACGGCATGGACTTCTTCCCGCTGACCGTCGACGTCGAGGAACGTTCGTACGCAGCCGGCAAGATTCCCGGCTCGTTCTTCCGCCGTGAGGGTCGTCCGTCCGACGACGCCATCCTCACGTGCCGCCTGACCGACCGGCCGCTGCGCCCGTCGTTCCCCGACGGTTTCCGCAACGAGACGCAGATCGTCACGACCGTGCTCGCTGCCGACATGCATCAGCCCTATGACGTCCTGTCGATCAACGCGGCATCCGCTGCGCTGATGACCTCGGGGATCCCGTTCGATGGCCCGATCGGTGCCGTTCGCATGGCGTACAGCGTCGATGGCGAGTGGATTGCGCACCCGACCTACGAAGAAGCCGAAGCCGGCACGTTCGAACTCGTGGTGGCAGGCCGTGAACTCGACAACGGCGACGTCGCCGTGATGATGGTCGAGGCCGGCGGATCCGAGAACGCGTTCTACTACTACGACGACGGCGCCAAGAAGGTGACCGAGGAAGTCCTCGCCGACGGCCTCGATGCCTGCAAGGTGTGGATCAAGGAGTCGATTGCGCTGCAGCGCCAGCTCGTCGCCTCGGTGATCGCCACCGACGGTCCGATCCAGACGATGAAGTTCACCCCGGTCCTCGACTACACGCCGGAGATCTTCGCCGCCGTCGAGAAGGCCGGCAGCGACAAGCTCGCACCCGTCATCGCCATGGCGAACAAGTCCGAGCGCAACGAAGCGACCGACGCCGTCACGGCCGAGATCATGGCTGAATTGTGCGGGACCAAGGACGCACCCGGCGAGCTCGCCGGCAGCGAGAAGATGGTGAAAGAAGCCGTTCGCTCGCTCAACAAGAAGCTGATGCGTGCACGGGTCGTGAACGACGGTGTCCGTATGGACGGCCGAGGCGTGGCCGACCTCCGCCCAATCGCCGCCGAAGTCGATGTGCTCTCGAACGCTCACGGCTCTGCGCTGTTCCAGCGCGGTGAGACCCAGGTGTTGAGCGTCTTGACCATGGCCATGCCACGCATGAACCAGATGATCGACTCGCTGTCGCCGAACGACACCAAGCGGTACCTGCACCACTACAACATGCCGCCGTGGGCCAATGGCGAGACCGGCCGTGTCGGTTCGCCGAAGCGTCGCGAGATCGGCCACGGAGCGCTCGCCGCCCGTGCGGTCCTTCCCGTCATCCCGAACCAGGAGGAGTTCGCGTACACGTTGCGCCTCGTCTCCGAGGTGATGGCGTCGAACGGTTCGACGTCGATGGCGTCGGTGTGTGCCTCCAGCCTGTCACTCATGGATGCCGGCGTGCCCAGCCGCGGCGCCGTGTCCGGTATCGCCATGGGCCTCATCTACGAGGACGGCAAGTACATCACGCTCACCGACATCCTCGGCTCCGAGGACGCGTTCGGCGACATGGACTTCAAGGTCGCCGGTACCGAGGACGCCATCACGGCCCTGCAGCTCGACACGAAGATCGACGGGATCCCCGCCGACGTGCTGACCGCAGCGCTGGCACAGGCCCGCGTGGCCCGTGTCGAGATCCTCGAAGTCATGAACGAGTGCATCGCGCAGTCGCGTGACGAGGTGGCCGAGTCCGCCCCGAAGATCTCGACGATCTACATCCCGCTCGACAAGGTCGGCGAAGTGATCGGCCCGAAGGGCAAGGTCATCAACACGATCCAGCAGGAGACCGGTGCCGACATCGGCGTCGACGACGACGGTGCCCGAGGCATCGTCACCATCGGTGCTGTCGAGGCGTGGCGTATGGAAGAGGCGAAGGCTGCGATCCTTGCGATCGTCGACCCGCCGAAGGCCGAACTCGGCAAGACGTACATGGGACGCGTGGTGAACATCACCAAGTTCGGTGCGTTCGTCAACATCCTGCCGGGCCGCGACGGTCTCGTGCACATCTCCAAGCTCGGCGGCGGCAAGCGCATCAACGCCGTCGAGGACGTGCTGGAACTCGGGCAGGAGTTCGAGGTCGTCGTGGAGGAGATCGACGACAAGGGCAAGGTCAGCCTCACCCCGGCCGGCGATCCGCCGCCCGTGAAGGAAGGCGCAGCCGAGTCGTCGTCGAACAGTGGTGGCGGCGATCGTGCGCCGCGACGTGAGCGCACCGAACGGGCGCCGCGTCAGGAGTCGGAGTCGACCGGTACGGCGACTGATGTCGTCGAGGTCAGCTTCGAGGACAGCTTCGACGCCCAACTCGCGGACGAACTCGGCGACCTCGGTCCGAAGTCGGAGCGTCCCGCTGCCGACGACGGTGGTCGTCGTGGCGGCGGTGGCGGCGGTCGCCGGCGTCACCGCTGATCGTTGCATCAGGGGTCAGACCCGCGATGTAATCGCGGTCGGTGCTCGCGCATCGGCCAGACTGAACACATGAGAATCGGGGTCAACGGCGCTGCCGGACGAATGGGTCGAACCGTTTGTGCGGTTGTGGTCGCTGACCCCGATCTCTTTTTCGCTGTGGCGGTCGACCCGTTCGGTGCCGGTGAGACGATCGAAGGTGTACAGGTGAGCGAGCGGCTCGACGCGTTCACCGACGCAGCCTGCGACGTGGTCGTCGACTTCACCGTCGCCGAGGCGGCACGCACCGCGCTGCCATGGTTGGCGGCGAACGGCATCCACGCCGTCGTTGGAACCACCGGATTCACCGACGCCGATCTCGAGCTGTTCGAGTCGTGTTTCGGTGGCGATGGAGGACCCAACTGCGTGATCGCCCCGAACTTCGCGATCTCGGCGGTGTTGATGATGCGCTTCGCCGCGATGGCCGCTCCGTTCTTCGACACGGCGGAGATCATCGAGTTGCACCACGACCGAAAGGTCGACGCCCCGTCGGGCACTGCGGTGAAGACCGCCGAACGGATGGCGCAGGCCCGAGACCATGCGTTCGATCCCGATCCGACGACCGACGAGGTCTATGCAGGCGCTCGTGGCGGCAGCGGCCCTGCCGGGATCCGGGTCCACTCCGTGCGGATGCGCGGCATGGTGGCGCATCAGGAAGTGATCCTCGGCGCCCAGGGCCAGACACTCACGATCCGCCAGGACAGCTATGACCGCGACAGCTTCATGCCCGGCGTCCTCCTCGCCTGCAAGAAGATCTCCACCGTCCCCGGCCTCAGCAGATCCCTCGACCCCTTCCTCGGCTGATTACAACAGGGGTCTAACCCAAATACCGTCCAGTTAGAACCACAATGATGTAGTTTGGGGTGCATGCCTCGTGCTGGTTGGGTGAAGCCGCAGTCGTCTCGTCGTTTGTCTGATGTGGTGTCGGTGGGGGTGGTGACGAAGGTGTTCCCTGCCGAGCTGGTCGATGAGGTGATTGCTGAGTGTGGTCGGCGCGAGCAGCGGCATCGGTCGTTGCCGGCGCAGACGATGGCGT
>JBGTIA010000227.1:0-12596 GCA_041745835.1 Ilumatobacteraceae bacterium
CGGCATCGCACCGATCCCGGCAACCAGCGGCCTGAGCACCAACCAGTTCCGGCTCAACTACGCCGGCGACCGCCACGCCAACAACGCCATCTGGCGCATCGTGATCACCCGCCTCGGACAACACGACCCACGCACCGTTGCATACATGCACCGCCGACTGGCGGAGGGCAAATCAAAGCGACACATCATCCGCTGCCTCAAGCGCTACGTCGCCCGAGAAACCTTCAAGGCGCTGCCGCGCTGACCCAAAATCGTGGTGGCGGTACTGGCCCAAGAACTGCCGTGACACCTCCGGGTTGTCCTTCGAACGACATGCCGTCCCGCCACCCGAACACCCGCCGGAACACGTGGCCTCATAAGAGCCTGCCCTCACCCGAGTGGCCCATCACTGGCCTGCCCGAAACTCCGGCAACTACCCCTTGACAACACATAGGAGCGTCGATCTGCGCTCCTTCCGTCTCGGCGAGCCGCTGGCACGACGGCGTGAATATCGGGTGCTCGGCTTGGGCCGTGATGCGGCACCCAGTTCTTCCCGTCAACCGAGATTATTGTGCGGGGATATCGAGTGCCTGGGTCGCCAGTTGTGGACTCTCGACGTTGACGTAGCTCGATGGGGGTCCTGCCAGCGGCTGGCTAGATACCTACACGGGGACACTTGGCGAGTGTCATACTTGGCGAGTGTCTCCCCCGTCGGGGACGGTGACGTTCCTTTTCACTGACATCGAGGGTTCGACGCCCCGATGGGAGCATGACCCGGCTGGGATGAGCGAGGCGCTGGCCGAGCACGATGCGTTGGTGCGCTCGACGATCGATGCTCATGGTGGTGTGGTGTTCTCGACGGGTGGTGATGGGTTCGCTGCGGCGTTTAGCGATGCGGCCTCGGCGTTGGGGGCGGCGGTGGCCGTTCAAAGTTGCGTGGGGTTGCCGGTGCGTATGGGTCTGCACACCGGTACTGCTGTGGAACGCGACGGCGATTATTTCGGGCGGACCGTGAACCGTGCGGCGCGGATCATGGCGGCCGGTCACGGCGGCCAGATTGTCCTGTCGGATGTGACCGCAGGGTTGATGCGAGACGAACAAGCAGAACTCACCGATCTGGGCGAGCATCGGTTCACCGGCGTCGACGCCCCGATCCGCCTGTGGCAGGTGGGTCGGGGTGAGTTCCCGTCGCTGCGCACGGTCGATGTCGTGCCCGGCAATCTGCCGGTGCAAGAGTCCAGTTTCGTCGGACGCGACGACGACGTGGCCACCATCATCGATGCTGTCGGCGGACATCGTGTGGTGACGTTGATCGGGGTGGGTGGCGTCGGCAAGACCCGCCTCGCCGTGCAGTCCGCGGCGACACTGGCGCCACAGTTCCGTGAAGGGGTGTGGTTGGTCGAATTGGCCCCGGTGATGGACGGTGATGGCGTGGATCGGGCGGTGGCGGCAGTGTTCAAGTTGCAGAACCAGCGTGAACGAACGTGGCGCCAGATTGTCGTGGACGGCTTGCAGGGTCGTGAGGTGTTGTTGGTGATCGACAACTGCGAACACGTCCTCGACGAAACCGCCGCCCTCGTCGAAGCCCTCGCCGCCTGTCCGACGGTGCGGGTGATGGTCACCAGTCGCGAGTCGTTGGCGGTCGTTGGGGAGTGGGCGTGGCGGGTGCCGTCACTGCCAAGCCAAGTAGCGATCGAGTTGTTCATCGAACGCGCTGACACTGCTGCGTCGGGATTTCGGCCTGATGACGCCGACGTTGTGGTGATCGGTGAGATCTGCGACCGGTTGGACGGAATAGCGTTGGCGATCGAACTCGCCGCGGCACGGGTGCGTTCGATGAGCCCAACCCAGATCCGTGACCGGCTCGATGAACGCTTCCGCCTGTTGACCGGATCCCGACGTTCGATCGAACGGCACCAAACCCTGCGCCACGCCGTGCAATGGTCCTACGACCTGCTGAAGCCGGTAGAGCAGGCCGTGTTGCAGCAGGTTTCGTTGTTCGTCGGCGGGTTCAGCCTCGACGCCGCTACCACAATCACCGAACTTGACGAATACGACATCATCGACGCCTTGGATTCACTCGTCCGTAAGTCGTTGCTGCAGGTGGAGCGCACAAACGGCGAGGTGCGCTACGGCATGTTGGAAACGATCCGCCAATTCGCCGAGGAGGCCCTCGCTGCGGCGGGGTCCAGCGACACCATCCGGGATCGGCACGCCGACTACTTTGCCGATCAAACCGATATCGCTTTCGCTGCTTTCGTGACCGAGGACGAACGGCTGGCCTACCGGTTCGTGGACACCGAGATCACCAACCTTGCCGCTGGCTTCCACTGGGCGTTGTCACGACAGGCCACTGACGCCGCGGTACGGATCGTCGCCAACATTCATTTTGTCGCCCACAGCCGGTTGCGGACCGAGACATTCGGGTGGCCCGAACAAGTCCTCGATCTCGCCCGCCACGACGGGCACCGACAACTCCCTCAGCTCCTTACAGCAGCCTGCGACGCCGCCATCAGTGTCGGCCGATTCGACGACGCGGTTCGCTTCGGGCTTGAAGCGCTCGCTCTCAACAGCGACGACCGCTACGACTTCGCCATCCACGCCTACCGGCTCACCGGACTGGCGCTCATCAACAACAACGACGTTGAACAGGCGATGGTTGTGCTTCGGGAGGGTGCTGAGCATCCCGCCGACGCTCTCGTCCGGTTCAACCTCTTTTATCTGGTCGTCTATGGCTTCTTCTTCGGGTTCGGGATGTCCAAGCAGGAAACGATGGACGCAGTAGCCCATCTCAAAGCATCCCCGATGCCGACCATACGAGCCTGCGGATTGTGGGTGCACGCCATCGCCGTCGCCGACGATGATCCGTCCGAGGCGATCGCCCTGTGCCAAACAGCCCTTGACGCCGACACCGGATCCCGGGTCCTCGACGAGTCAGTTCGCGGGTTCCAGTTAGGGTTGATTGCCCGGACCGGCGATATCGAAGTAGCACTCACCGGGTTCACTCGCATCGTCGACGCCTACCAGGCGTCCGCGGGCGAGCACTACACGAGAACTGCCCTGGGTAATCTCGTTGAGTGGTTGGTCCGACTCGGCTACCACGATGGTGCGGCACGCCTCTACGGGGCCAACACACGCGGACGCTGGTCCGATCCGCCACCTGAGATCGTTGTGCTGGCCGACACGATGGGCCACGAGGCGTTCAACGCAGCATTCCAGGCCGGTGCCACACTCGATGCCCGCGCCACCGGCCAACTCGCCCACCAACTCCTCACCAAAGTCCGCGCCGCCCACCTCGGATCCGGAGTCAGTCGGCGCACAACGCCCTCGACCCCCTCATGATCACGCCCGAGATGACGGCAAGTTGTGCGCTCACCGCGTCCGGTTGAGGCCCGTCTACTGCGACGTCCGACGGCCGGTTCCGACGGTATCGAACGCGCACAAGCCATGTCCGGTAAGTGTCCGCTATCCGTTACACCAACGCGGTTGACGGATCCGCAGCGACCTCGACAGCATCATCCGACTTGAAGGAGGATCCAGGGGAACAGCGTCGCCGGCCCCGAGGCCACCCGGTAATGCTGGCCTCGTTCACTGACCGTCGCGCCGCAGTGCCGGCGCGATGCAGTGCGTCGGCGCTCCCCGGCGGTGGCTCATAACGCGACCACGCTGAGCACGTTGACCTGACCTGACCAGCGGGATTACCGGGAAGCCGGTCACGTTGACGAAGGCTTGGTCGTGGGCCTCGTGTCGACTCGACGCGATTGCGGCTGACTGTTGGCGGGCCTCTGATGCGAACACGAATGGACCTGTGGTTCCGACACGGGCGTCTGATGGATCGACCATCGAAGACGCCGACCTGTCGGAGAACGCTTCTGCGCGAAGAGTGGGAGCACCGCAGGTCGTCCCACCGGTGACCCACACAGGCCATTGTGTGGTGCGTGCGTCTCCCGTACTCTGAGGTCGGGGGAGGACACCGCCGAGCCGCGGTCAGCGGATTCATGAAGGGGTCACGAGATGCGTCGCCATTGTCTGCACGTCGTCCTCGCTGCGGTGCTCGTCGGCCTCTCGGCCGTCGCGGTGCCGCTCTCGAGCAGCGCGGAGCACACCGCCCCACCAGGCTCGGTGAGCCTGGTCGGGAGCCTGCAGAGCGAAGCGGGGTGCGCCGGCGACTGGGATCCCGGCTGCGCCGCCACCGGACTGGTCAACACGTCCGGCGACGTCTGGCGTCAGACGTACTCGTTGCCGGCGGGCGACTTCGAGTACAAGGTCGCGTTGAATGGCTCATGGGACGAGAACTACGGCGCAGGCGGCGCGGCGAACGGTGCGAACATCCCGCTCTCCCTGGCGTCCCCGGCGTCGATCACGTTCTACTACTCGCACGGCACGCATTGGATCACCGACAACATCACCAGCCGGATCGTCACCGCGGCCGGGAATCACCAGAGCGAGCTCGGGTGTGCCGGCGACTGGGATCCCGGCTGCCTGCTGACGTGGTTGCAGGACCCCGATGGGGACGGCACCTACGAGTTTGTCAGCAACGCGATCCCACCTGGGTCGTACGAGGCCAAGGGGGCCATCGGAGAGGGCTGGGGGGAGTCGTACCCCGGCGACAACGTCGGCTTCACCGTCGCCGCGGGGCAGAGCGTCACGTTCCGGTTCGTCTCGGCCACCAACTCCTTCACGATCGATGTCACGGGTGGTGGGTCGGGCGGCATCGAGCCGGGCGACGAGCTGCTCGTGACGTCTCCGGTGCGTCCCGCCAGCGACGAGTCGATCTACTTCGTGATGACGGATCGCTTCGCGAACGGCGATCCGGGCAACGACCGTGCCGGCCTCGCCGGTGACGACCGACTGGTCCACGGGTTCGATCCGACCGACAAGGCGTTCCACCACGGGGGCGATCTCGCCGGCCTGACGGCGCAACTCGACTACATCGACGCGCTCGGGACCACCGCGATCTGGATCGCCCCACCGTTCAAGAACGACTACGTGCAGATCGGCGGCGGAGGCGCATCGTCGTCGTATCACGGCTACTGGCAGGTCGACTTCACCCAGATCGATCCGCACTACGGCACGAACCAGGAGATGAAGGACTTCGTCGACGCCGCCCACGCACGCGGCATCAAGGTCATCTTCGACGTCGTGCTCAACCACACCGGCGACGTGATCACCTACGAAGAGGGAACGTTCACGTACCGGAACAAGACCGACTTCCCCTATCGCGATGCAGCGGGCGACGTCTTCGACGATCGCAGCTTCGAGGGCACCGGCACGTTCCCCGAGCTCGATCCGGACATCAGCTTCCCGTACACCCCGATGTTCGCCGACCCGGCAGACGCCACCGCCAAGGCGCCCGCCTGGCTGAACGATCCGATCTACTACCACAACCGGGGCGACTCCACGTTCAGTGGCGAGAGCAGCCAGTACGGCGACTTCTTCGGTCTCGACGACCTGTTCCACGAACATCCCGACGTGGTGGCGGGGATGACCGCTATCCACCAGGACATGATCACCGAGTTCGGGATCGATGGCTTCCGTGTCGACACCGCCAAGCACGTGAGCGACGGGTTCTGGCGCGAGTTCCTTCCGGCGGTCTACGACCACGCCGCGGCCAACGGTAGGCCGGACTTCATGATGTTCGGGGAGGTGTTCGGCGAGACCGTCGAGTTCCGCTCCCGGTACTCGACCGATCTCGACTTCGAGGGCACGCTCGACTTCAGCTTCAACTCCGTGGCGACGCGCGCAGCCGCACAGGGAGCACCGACGACCGAACTCGCCGAGCTCTTCGCCAGCGATGACTGGTACACCGACGACGACTCCAACGCGCACACCCTCACGAAGTTCATCGGCAACCACGACGTCGGCCGGTTCGGACGCGAGCTCGTGCTCGCCAACCCCGGCGCCGACGACGCCGAGCTCGTTGCCCGCTTCACGCTCGGGCAGGCGCTCAACTTCCTCACGCGTGGCCGCCCGGTCGTGTACTACGGCGACGAACAGGGCCTCGTCGGCGACGGTGGCGACCAGGACGCCCGTCAGGACATGTTCCCCAGTCAGGTCGCGAGCTACAACGACGACGACCTCATCGGTACCTCGGCCACGACGGCCGACGACAACTTCGACGTGACGCATCCGCTCTTCCAGGCGATCTCGTCGCTGGCCACCCTTCGCGCGTCGACCACGGCGCTGCAGACCGGCGCGCAGATCACCCGCTCCGCGACCGGCTCGGCCGGGGCGTTCGCGTTCAGCCGGATCGACGCCGACGAACTCGTCGAACACGTGGTGGTGCTGAACAACTCCGAGGCGCCCGTCTCGGCCACCTTCACGACCGACACGTCGAACGCGAGCTGGACGCAGCTCTGGCCCGGTGGTGGCGAACCGCTCACGTCCGGTGCCGACGCCCGCCTCAGCGTCGATGTGCCTGCGCTCGGCGTGGTCGTGTATCGCGCCGACACGACGATCGACGTCGACGACGTGGCGACGATCTCGATGTTGCAGCCGACGGCCGGGGCCGAGGTCACCGGACGGACGCTGGTCACGGCCGACCCGGGCCCCGGATACGCCGAGGTCACGTTCGCCGTCTCGGTCGACGGGGAGCCCTACACCGTGATCGGCACCGACGACAACGCCCCGTACCGCGTGTACCACGACGTCGCGGCTCTGCCGGCCGGTTCCTCGCTGACCTACAAGGCCATCGTGTCCGACGCCGACCGCAACCTGGCGTCGACCACGGTGAACGTGACGGTGGGCGAACCGGTTGTGCCGGAGCCTGCGGTCGACGTCCCGTACGCCGTCGTTCACTACCTCCGCGAGGATGGCGACTACGGCGACGAGACCACCGGCGACTCCAACGACTTCTGGGGCCTGCACCTGTGGGGTGACGCGATCGACCCCTCGGATGTCACCGAGTGGACCGCGCCGAAGCCGTTCCTCGGCGAGGACGAGTACGGCCGCTTCGCCTGGATCGCACTCCAGGATTCCTCCGAGCCGGTCAACTTCATCGTCCACCGGGGCGACACGAAGGACGGGACGAACGATGATCGGTCGTTCGAGCCGGGCATCACCCCCGAGATCTGGCTCCGCCAGGACGATGCCACGATCTACACGAGCCAGGCGGCCGCCCAGGGCTACGTCACCATCCGATACCAGCGACCCGACGGCGACTACGGAGACCCGAGCTCGGGCAACTTCGAGGACTACTGGGGCCTGCACCTGTGGGGCGACGGCCTCGAGCCGTCCGAGGCCACCGAGTGGACGTCGCCGAAGCCACCCACCCGCATCGAGCCCGACGGCGCGTACTGGGAGATCGCCGTGGCCGACGTGTCCCAGCCCATCAACTTCATCATCCACCGCGGCGACACGAAGGACCCAGGTCATGACCAGTCGATGATCCCGGCCGACGACGCGTCGATCTTCGTCCAGTCGGGCGACGAGACCATCCACGCCACGCAAGGTGCAGCCGAGGGGTACGTCGAACTCCACTACCACCGTCCCGCAGGCGACTACGGCGATCCCACCTCGTCGGACTTCAACGACTTCTGGGGACTGCACGTCTGGGCGGGTGCGGCCTCGCCGACGCAGTGGACCGACCCGGTGAGGCCGGCCGGGTTCACGAAGTTCGGGCCGTACTTCCGGGTCCCGCTCGTCGACGGCGCCACCGAGCTCGCGTACATCATCCACCGCGGCGACGACAAGGATCCCGGTCCCGACCAGTTCCTCGACCTGACCACCTACGGGCACACCGTCCACCAGCTGCAGGGTGCGGATCCGGCGGCGCCGTACCTCCTCCCGCTCCTGGGCGGCACCACGAGCCAGGGTGACCTCGGCGAGCAGCGCGCCCACTGGACCACCGAGACGACTATCGTCTGGGCCGCTGCCGAGAGCGGTGCCAACAGATACCTGCTGTGCACCGCGCCCGAGGGCGGCCTCGTGCTCACCGACACCGGGGTGTCCGGCGCGTGCATCCCGCTCACCAAGTCGGGCATCTACCCGGCCGGTGTCGAGGGTTTCAAGCACCTCGCCGGTCTGCCGACGCTGCAGATCTCGGCGGCGGATAGCACCGCGATCCCGGACATGCTGTCCGGCCAGCTCGCCGTCGTCGCCGTCGATCCCGACGGTGTCCGCGTCGACGCCACCGGGCTGCAGATCCCCGGCGTCCTCGACGACCTGTTCGCGACCGACGCCGACCTCGGTGTCGTGTTCGACGGCGAGGTGCCCACGCTCTCGGTGTGGGCGCCGACGGCGAAGCAGGTGTCGGTTCAGCGTTTCGCCGACAGCACGACCACGGCGTTCACCACCGTCGCGATGCACGACGACGATGGCGACGGCGTCTGGTCGGTGACCGGTGACCCGTCGTGGTCGGGCTCGTACTACCTCTACGAGGTCGAGGTCTTCGTGCCGTCTCTCGACCAGGTGACGGTCAACCTCGTCACCGATCCGTATTCGGTGTCGCTGTCGATGAACTCGACCCGTAGCCAGATCGTGGACCTCGCCGACCCGACGCTCGAACCGGCGGGCTGGGACGCGCTCGAGAAGCCCGACCTCGTCCGTCCCGAGGACGTCACGGTCTACGAGTTGCACGTCCGCGACTTCTCGATCTTCGACGAGACCGTCGACCCGATGGAGCGGGGGACGTTCGCTGCGTTCACCGACGACGACTCGAACGGCATGCAGCATCTGAGCGGGCTGGCCGAGGCCGGGCTCAGCCACCTGCACCTGCTGCCCGTCTTCGACATCGCCACCATCGGGGAGGATGCGTCGCTCCGGCAGGAACCGGATCCGGCCGTCCTGGCCGGCTACCCGCCCGATTCCGACCAACAGCAATCGGCGGTCACGGCGACTGCTGCACTCGACGGCTTCAACTGGGGCTACGACCCGTTCCACTACACCGCACCGGAGGGTTCGTACTCGACCGATCCGGACGGGCCGGCACGGATCGTCGAGTTTCGCGAGATGGTGCAGTCGCTCAACGGTCACGGCCTGCGAGTGGTCATGGACGTGGTGTACAACCACACCAACGCCGCCGGTCAGGCGAGCACGTCGGTGCTCGACCGAATCGTGCCGGGCTACTACCACCGACTCGACGAGGTCGGAGACGTGGCGACGTCGACGTGCTGCGCGAACACGGCGACCGAGCACGAGATGATGGGCAAGCTGATGATCGACTCCGTCGTCACCTGGGCCAGGGACCACAAGGTCGACGGATTCCGCTTCGACCTGATGGGTCACCACAGCAAGCAGAACATGCTCGACCTGCGCGCCGCGCTCGACGAGCTCACCCTGGCCACCGACGGCGTGGACGGCTCCTCGATCTACCTCTACGGCGAGGGCTGGAACTTCGGCGAGGTGGCGGACGACGCCCGCTTCGAGCAGGCGACGCAGCTTAACCTGGCCGGCACCGGTATCGGCACCTTCTCCGACAGGCTCCGCGACGCCGTTCGAGGCGGCGGCCCGTTCGACGACGGCCAGGCGCTGCTCGTCAACCAGGGTGTGATCAACGGCCTGTGGTACGACAGCAACGGCGGTCTCTCCGAGGAGGCTGCGCTCGCCGAGCTGTTGCTGTCCACCGACCAGATCCGTGTCGGCCTTGCCGGCAACCTCGCGAGCTACGAGTTCGTCGACCGCAACGGGAACCTGGTGACCGGGGCAGAGGTCGACTACAACGGCTCCCCGGCGGGATACACCGCCGATCCGCAGGAGAACGTCGTCTACATCGAGGCGCACGACAACCAGACGCTGTTCGACATCGGCCAGTACCACCACCCGATCGACACGCCGATGGCGGACCGCGTGCGGGCGCAGAACGTCGGCAACTCCATCACGCTGTTGGCCCAGGGTGTGCCGTTCGTGCACGCAGGCCAGGACATGCTGCGGTCGAAGTCGCTCGATCGCGACTCGTACAACTCCGGGGACTGGTTCAACCGGCTCGACTTCACATACCAGACGAACAACTGGGGTGTCGGACTCCCCGTTGCGGAGAAGAACCAGTCGAACTGGTCGATCCAGGCTCCGCTCCTGGCGGACCCGGCGCTGCGTCCCGAGCCGAGCGACATCGAGCGCAACGTGGCCGTTACCCAGGAGTGGCTCGCGGTGCGCTACAGCACGCCGCTGTTCCGGCTCGAGACCGCCGCCGACGTGCAGGACCGGGTGTCGTTCCTCAACACCGGCGCCGCCCAGATCCCCGGCGTGATCGCAATGCGCATCACCGATCCTTCCGACGGGGCGACCGACATCGACGCGGCCGTGGAAGAACTGGTGACGCTGTTCAACCCCACCGACGAGCCGATCGTGCTAACGGTCACCGAGCTGATCGGCGCCGATTACGAACTGCACCCGGTGCTCGTCGGGTCGGCCGATCCGGTGGTTACCGCCGCGTCGTTCGATAGCGCCAGCGGCACTTTCACGGTCCCGGCCCGCACCACCGCGGTGTTCGTCGACCCGGTGGACGACGCCATACCCCCGGTCGCCGGCGCCACGCTCACGGCCCGCCAGGTCAACCTGAAGACGGGCGTGTTCGAGGTCGGCGTCAGCTGTGTCGATGACGGCGAGGGCGTGGAGACGACGGCAACGCTCAACGGTGTGCCGATCGACGACGGTGACCTGGTGCGCCTGATCACCCAGCCCGGTCGCAGCCGTCACGTGACCACTCCCGGGTTCACGATCTTCATGGCGCCGAGCTTTGAGCTCGTGGTGACGTGCACCGACGCTGCGGGCAACACCACGACGGCCACTGCTCGCCCCGTCTTCGCGCGGCCAGGGGGTGGTCATAGTCGCCTGGCGAGGTAACCCGAACAGGCGCACACTTCGCTCATCTCGTCCGGACCGCGACACGCCACAGTGTCATGCGAAGTGTGGGACCTTCCGGCCTGATCAACCCACCGCATAATCCCTGGTAGATCGCTGGGTGCCAGAAAGATTGCCCACGGTCGGCCTCTCGATGCCCGTTGAAGGGCATGGAGTTCGTCCCAGAGGCTTCCGTCGTGCCGGCGCCCGACTTCTTGTCTGTGCGCGAGGCGGCGCGTGTGCTGCGCATCGGCAAGACCTGCGCGTACGAGTTGGCGCAGCAGTTCTTCCACACGGAGGGCGCTGCCGGACTGAAGGTCATCCGTGTCGGTCGCCAGCTTCGAGTGCCGCGCACGGCACTCGAGGAGATGCTCGGCGGGCCGATCAGCTTGCCGCCGTCCACGACGACCGATCCCGTCGATCCACCCGATGTTTCCGAGAGCGAGGTCGCTGCACCGAGCCGCCCGCGGACGCGTCGGAACACACCCGAGCAGCCGCAGCGGCTGTTCGCGCTGTAGGTCGCCATGTCGTGTTCGTCGATCGCCGCCGTGGTCAACGCAGGAAGGACAGACGAGTGCACAGACGCGACAGCGAGTGGTCGAGGGAGTCATCCGGTGGGGGGTGTGCGGCCGTGACCGTGCGAGTGACCACGCTGAAGGGCGCCGACGCCGGTGCCTACTACGTCGAGGCGCTCCCGAACTACTACCTCGACTCGGGCGAGCCACGCGGCATCTGGATCGGCGACGGCGCGAGCCTGCTCGGCCTCGCCGATGAAGTCGCCGACGAACAGTTCCTCGCCCTCATGGCGGGCATGGATCCACAAGGCCCCGACCGTGCACTCGGCCGCACGTACGCCGACACGTCGGTGCGTGGGTTCGATGTGACCTGTTCGGCGCCGAAGTCCGTGTCCGTGATGTTCGCCCTCGGTGACCATCACGTCCGCCGGGAGGTGCTCGCTGCCCACGATGCTGCAGTCACTGCGCTCGCCGGCTGGATCGAACGGCACGCTCACACCCGGTACCGGATCGGTGGGGAAGTGGCGGTGGTCGACGCCGAGGGAATCGTGGCGGCAGCGTTTCGGCAGCACACCAGCCGGGCGCTTGACCCGCAGATCCACACCCATCTCGTGATCACCAACCGGGTCAAGTCGCCCGACGGTCGCTGGCTGGCACTCGACGCCCGGCTGATCAAGCACGACCAACAGACACTCTCCGCTCTCTATCACGCCAGCCTGCGCGCCGAGATGACGACGCGCCTCGGTGTTCGATGGCTTGCGCCCGAACGAGGCATCGCCGAGATGCGCGACGTCAGCGCCGACCTGCTCGCCGAGTTCTCGGCGCGCACCACCGACGTCCGGCGCCGCGTGGACGACAAGCTCGATCGCTTCATCGACGCGATGGGCCGTGAGCCGACGCCCCGCGAGCGATGGCGGCTGGAGCGGGAGGCCGTGGTCGACAGCCGTCCCCACAAGTCGCACTCGATCGACGCCGAGGTACTGCATACCGGCTGGGCGGAGCAGACCCGGCGGTTCGGGCTCGACCCGGATCGTGTGGTCGACGATGCCGTCGATCGCGTCGACGCTCGGCGCAGCCTCTCCGGTGAGGAGGCGTCGGACGTGCTGCACCGTGCGATGGACTCGATCGTTGAGCGGCAGTCCTCGTGGCGGCCGACGGAGCTCCATCGCGAGGTGGCCGCAGCCGTTCCGACCGATCTTGCCGTCGGAGCGAACCGCTCGTCGAGTGGATCGAGCAGTCCGTCGGGCACCTGGACGCATCGCACTGTGTCGACCTGTCGCGCCCGATCCCCGCCGGAGCGATGCTGCGCCGCGATGGCCGTCC
>JBGTIA010000228.1:0-6404 GCA_041745835.1 Ilumatobacteraceae bacterium
CGAGTCGGCGTCGCATGCCGGCGAGTCGGGAGTGCCCAGCGCCCACACTGCGATCGCGGCCGCTCCCAGTGCGAGCAGTGGCCACGACCAGACGGTGGTCATCCTGCGCCGGCGGGCGATCAGCGAGGCGACCACGATCACGGCGACGGTCACCGCAACGGCGACGTTGGTCGCGCTTGGGGCGAGCGCCCACACGGCGCCCGACACGACGAGCCCGGTGGTCAGTCCGACGAGCGAACCGGCATCGGTGCGGTCACGGAGTCGGCCGACGTGCCACCCGGCGACGAAGCCGAGCGCTCCGATCAGGGGAACGTCGTGGAGGAACTGGCCGATATCGCTGTCGGCGCCGTGGTACAGCAGGCTGCCGGACCCTTCGGCGACGGCAATGGCGGCCAAGCCGTACACCGCATTCGGCAGCCGTGCCCGGCGGACTTCCCACGCGAGCAGCAGCCCGGCCGCGACGTAGGCCAACGAACTCCAGGCGTTGACGTCCTGTTCGAGCAGCCAGTCGTCGCGATGTTCACAGTCGGAGGTGCCGGTGCTCACCGCCGTGCATCGCTCACGCGTCGGCGCTGGAGTTGGAACTCGTCGATCTCACACCGGTCGCCCACGCATCGCGGAGCGTGTCGCGGCGGCGATCGATGTCGGTGAACTGGGCGATGATGCCGCCGACGACGAGCCCGCCGTAGATCACGAACCACCACCAGTTGTCGGCGACGCGCTCGGTCGTGTCGGCGATGTCGAAATCCTCGAGGTCGATGGTGCCGACGAGCAGCATGAGCCCGGCGACGATCGTGCTCGCCCCGGCCAGCGCGGTGAGCACGGTCAGCAGCACCATCGGGAGATCGCCGACGATCGCCACGAACGCCAGCACGACGGCGAGCACCACGCCGCCCAGCACGATCAGCCACGACCAGGTGACGCCGAATGCCACCATCACGCTGGTCCCGAGTACGAACCCGATCCCCATCATCCCGACGATCACTGACACCTCGTAGTACAGGTAAGCGATCACACCGAACACGATGGCGAGGCCGAGTCCGACGAACCAGCCCAGTGCACTGCCGAGGAACCCGGCGTCGCCGGAGACGATGCCGGCGCCGAGCATGAACCCGGCGAACGCACCCCAGACGGGGATCACCAGGCGCATGGCGAGGTAGCCCCGGAAGCAGAAGACGGCTCCCGTCAGGAGGGCGATGATACCGACCACGATGTCACTCATGGACATACTCTTGCAGAGCGGTCGGGGGTCCTGGTGTGTTCATCGTCGAGGCGCGAGACTGCGGCCATGGCTGCTTCCCTCGTCCTGCTGTGCACCGACGGCTCCGACCTCGCGATGAACGCGATCCGTCAGGGCCTCGACCTGCTCGCCACACCCGACCGGATCGTGGTGGTGTCGGTCGCTTCGCCGATCGATCCGACGCTCGTCACCGGCACGGGGTTCGCCGGCGGTGTGATGACCTACGACGAGAAGAACGACCTGGTGGAAGCGCAGCGTGCTGCGGCGCAGACGCACCTCGACGAGACCGTCGCGGAGTTGGGACTCGCCGGCGCCGAGACGATGGTGGCGATTGGCGACGCCGGCCACGAGATCTGCCGGCTCGCCGAGACACTGCCGGCGAGCGTCGTCGTGCTCGGCACCCACGGCCACAGCGGCATCCGGCGGGCGATCATGGGCTCGACCTCCGACCACGTCGTGCGCCATTGCGTCTGTCCCGTGCTGGTGCAGGGCGGCGGCTGATCCCGCGGCCCAACACCCGAAACTTGCGCACGAGATCGCTCTCAGCGGGCAGATCTGTGCAGATTTCGGAGACGGGCGCCGCACCGGACCGCACGGGCCCGATGCGACGCCGTCGCAGAGGTGTTCGACGTCAGCTGACGACTTTGGCCTTGGCCGACGCGTACTCGGCGTCGTTGATCTTGCCCTGGCTGTGGAGGTCGGCGAGCTTCGATAGCTCGTCGGCTGCGCTCACGCCGCTGCCGCCGGCGGTCGTGCGGATGTAGTCCTGCATCGCTGCCTCCTGGGCACGAGCGGCCTTGAGCTGGCGCTCGCCCATCGAACCGCCGCGCACGATCAGGTAGGCGAAGACCCCGAGGTACGGAAGGAAGATGATGAAGATCGTCCAGATCGCCTTTGCCACCCCGCCCATGTCGTCGCTGCGGATGATGTCGCCGAAGATGCTGAAGATCAGCATGATCCACACGAAGAACAAGAAGAACCAGAGGATCGACCAGAAGACCTGGCCCGTCCCGAATTCGGCTGCAAGTAGCAAAGTGTTGCCTTTCGTCCCGTCGGTGCGTTCGTGCGCCGAACGGCACCAGCATCGCCGCCGACGATGCGGAAATCAAGCATCTGTCGCCGTTGCAGTCAGTTGACTGACATGGGCTAGCGTTCGGCGTTCCGCCACTCCGCACCGCCAGCTTTGGAGGCTCCAATGGCCCTCGGCCCCATCGAAGTACTCGTCGTGAGTTTCCCGGGCAATCAGTTCACCGGCGGGATCATCCCGGAGCTCGAGCGGTTGGTTTCCAACAACACGATCAGCATCATCGACGGTCTGCTCGTGCGTAAGGACGCCGACGGCGAGGTCACGTTCATCGAGTTCGAGGAGTTCGGTGGTGACGCCGACGTCGAGCGGCTCGCCGGCGTGATGGACCAGCTGGAGTCGCTGATCTCCGATGAGGACGTGCAGGAACTCGCCGCCTCGCTCGAGCCGGACAGCTCTGAAGCGATCCTCGTGTTCGAACACACCTGGGCCAAGCCGTTGCGCGACACGATCGTCGCCTCCGGTGGCCTGCTCGCCAACAACTTCCGGGTTCCCGGCATGGTCGTCGACGAGTTGCTGGCCGAACTCGCAGCGCTCGACGAGTGAACTCACCGAAGTCCACCGTTCCGACGAGCTCCGCACCGGACTCACCAACTCGAACCACGAACTCGAACCACCAACTCGGACCGGCAGCTCGGACTCACCAACTCGAACCACCAACTCGAACCACCAACTCGAAGGGATTGATCATGAGAGGTCGTAGAGGACGCCCAGGACTTGTGGGCACGATGGCGCGCACCGCGGTCGTCGCAGGCACTGCGTCGGCGGTGGTCGGCGCATCGGCCAATCGGCAGGCTGGTCAGCAGCAGGCCGCCGCCGAGCAGCAGGCAACACAACAGGCTGCATTCGACTCGCAGGCGCAACTCGCCGACATGCAGGCCCAGGTGGATGCATTGGCGGCCCCGCCGACCGCACCAGCTCCCCCTCCAGCACCGGGCGCAGCTGCTGCTCCGATGGGCGACGACCTGCTCAGCCAGTTGAGCAAGCTCGCCGATCTCCAGGCCGCCGGCGTCCTCACCGCCGAGGAGTTCACCGCTGCGAAGGCCAAACTCCTCGCCTGAAGCGTCAGGTGAGCGTCACATGAGCGACTCGTCCGAGGCGGCGGTCACTCGAGCGCGCCGCAACGCCCCGACCTGGGCGGTCTGGCTGCTGATCGTGCTCGCCACGATCATCGGCATGGGCGCCACCCTCAACAGCTGGGTCGACCGCCAAGCCCTCGACACCGACGAATGGGTCTCGGCCACCGACGCCATGCTGGCCGATGACGACGTACGTAGCGCGCTGTCGGCGTATCTCGTCGGCGAGCTGTTCCGCACCGTCGACGTGGCCGGGGGGCTGGAGAGCCTGCTCCCTGGTCAGACGTCGCAGCTCACCGGCCCGATCGCAGCGTCGCTGCAGTCCAGTGCCGTCGGCGTCGTCGACCAGGCACTCGGGACCGAGCAGTTCCGGTCGCTGTGGAGCGCCGCCAACCGCTCGGCACACACGGTGTTCGTTCGCGTGGCGAACGGCGACGACGGTGCCCTCCTCGCCACCTCCGGTGGCGCGTTGGTGGTGGACCTTCGAGAGCTGCTCATCCGGGTCGCGGACCGGCTGGGCCTGCCGGGAACGATCGTCGAGCGGATTCCCGAGGACGCAGGCCAACTCGTCGTGTTCGAGTCGGACCAGCTCGACGCCGTGCAACAAGCGGTGCGGGTGATCAACGTCTTGAGCTTGTACCTGTTCATCCTCGTGGTCGTGCTGTACGCGGCGGCGGTCGTGCTGGCGACCGACCGGCGTGTCGCGCTTCGCAACGTGGGTGTCGCCGTCGTCGTCGGCAGCGTGCTGCTGTTGATTGCCCAGCGGATCACGATCGACGTCAGCGTCGACCAGCTCGCCCGCGCCGAGCGCGGGCGTGACGCAGTCGACGCCATCGTCAGCATTGCGACCGGTCTGCTCAATGAGCTCGCCTGGGCGTGGCTGGCCATCGGCGTCGTGATCGCCACGTTCGCCGTACTCATCGGACCGACGCGTGCTGCCGTGGCCGTGCGTCGATTCCTCGCGCCCGTGATGGCCAATCCGGTGGGTGCGTGGGCGCTCGCTCTGGGCGTCCTCGCCCTCTACCTGCTGTTGGCCCCCGGCATCTCGTTCGATCGCTGGTTGCCGGCGCTCGTCGTCGTCTCCCTCTTCGTGACAGCTGTCGAACTGTTGCGACGCCAGATCGCTCGCGAGCACCCTGACGCACGCACGCCCGCCGAGGCGTGAGCGCCCGAGCGAGGGCCAACTCCGACCGGCGCTGACCGGTCCAACCAGCGGCCTGCGTGCGTGGCGATCAGTCGCGTACGACGAAGGTGGGCGCCGAGGCCGAACTCAGCAGGACGGAGACCAGGATGCCCATCGGGAGGGTGCCCCAGTATCCGACGGTCTGGCCGATGTTGCCGAGGAAGAGCATCAGCAACCACGTCGCCGGGAACGTGGCGAGGAGGAAGACGACGAGTGCGGCGAGCAGGCCTCTGATCATGGTGTCCCCGTTTCGTTGCGGCAGCCGCCGATCTGGCGGCTCCGGTGCCGAATGTAGCCACTGCGCTAACGTGCCTGCGTGCTCATCTTGGGAATCATCTTGTTCGGCATGGTCGTCGGCTGGCTCGCCCAGTTCGTCCTCGGGCGTGACGGTCGGACCACCGATTGGACCATGGCGCTCGTCGCCGGACTCGGCGGCTCGTTCGTCGGCGGGCTGCTGGCGAGCCTGCTGGCCGGTGACGGTCTCGACCTGAAGCCGAGCGGCCTGATCGGATCGTTCGTGGGAGCGCTGGTCATCACGGCGATCTGGCAGTGGTATGCCACGAAGAAGCGCACCGAGACGCGAGCAGCGGCCAAGCAAGCCGCTCGCTCGGGTCGACATCACTGAAGTAGCACCGTGTGGGCCTGCCGATGACGATGTCTGCTGACACGACGCCCGGCCTGGTGTGCGCCCATCACCACCTGTACTCCGCGTTGGCGCGCGGCATGCCGGCGCCGCCCGCGACGCCGTCGACGTTCCTCGCGGTGCTCGAACAGGTCTGGTGGCGTCTCGACACGGCGCTCGATCTCGAGATGCTCGAATGGTCGGCCAAGCTCGGCGCGCTCGAGGCGCTCGAGGCGGGGTGTACGGCCATCGTCGACCACCACGAGTCGCCGAACGCAATCGAGGGGTCGTTGTCGGTGATCGCCGACGCCTGCGCCGAGGTCGGGGTGCGCGTCGTCGCCGCCTATGGCGTCACCGATCGCCACGGCAGCGACGGGGCGCGTCGGGGACTCGACGAGAACGACCGTTTCCTGCGCGAGGGTGGCCGTGGCATGGTCGGCGTGCATGCTGCCTTCACCTGCACCGACGACACACTCGCTGCCGCCGCTGAACTGGCCGTTCGGCACGGCGTCGGGGTGCACATCCACGTCGCGGAAGGGCCCGACGACGCCGGCGCCTTCGATCGTCTCGCGGGGCTGGCGACCGACGACTGGTTGCTGATCCACGGCGTGCACCTCGCCGACGACCACGGGCTGCTTGGGACGATCGTGCACAACCCGCGCTCGAACATGAACAACGCCGTCGGGTACGCACGGCCGGTGCGCTTCGAAAATCCGGTGGCGCTCGGAACCGACGGGATCGGCGCCGACATGCTCGACGAGTTCCGGCTCGCCTTCGTTGCCGCCCGAGCTGTCGATGTGTCCGTCAGCCCGGACACCGCGTGGGCGTGGCTGGAGCAGGGCTGGGCGCTCGTTCCCGAAGCGCGGTCCGATCGTGTCACCTGGTCGTACTCGCCGATGGAACCGTGGCATCTCGCCTACACGTCAACCGTACGGGCACTCGGCGTCGACATCGACGGCGAACCGGCACTGCGCAACGGTCTGCCCACCCGAGTGGACGCGATCGAGATCCGGGCAAAGGCAGCAGAACAGGCCGCCCGCCTGCACGCCCGCCTGTGACGTACACGATGTGCCTGGGGGCCGCGCGGATTGGTGACCATCCACCGGTCGGGGTTTGTCCCGTGATTTTCTCGCGGGTGCAACCAAACACACCCGACCGGGGAGGTCACCACCATGATGTACGCGCTCGACCCTGCCGTG
>JBGTIA010000229.1:0-2517 GCA_041745835.1 Ilumatobacteraceae bacterium
GGACGGTGTCGCCGAGCGGGCCGGTCACGGTGGAGGTGCGATTCGCTCCGCCCAGCACCTCGAGCAGCCCATCGCCGCCGTCGGCCATCGGGATCTCGGTGCAGTCGATGCCGAGCTCCCAGCAGGCGTGCCCGATCGCAGCGGCGACCTCGGCTGCCGTGAGCGTGCCCTTGAACTTGTCGGGAGCGGCGACCACGCGACGAATGGGCACGACGGCGACCATACCGGCGACGTCGCACCAGCGGTTCGAACCAATTGTCGACCGCATGAGTCGGGAATCGCACCGGTAGCATCGCCGTCATGGCAGTGACCGTTCGCATTCCCACCACCATGCGTCCGCTGACGGGCGGTGACAAGCAGGTCTCGGTCGAGCCGGGCACGCTCAACGACATCGTGGCTGCGCTCGAGGCGGCGCATCCCGGGATGGGCGAGCGGTTGGTCGACGACGACGGGGCGCTGCGCAAGTTCGTCAACGTGTTCGTCGACGACGACGACGTTCGCTATCTCGAGGGACTCGACACCAAGGTCGACGACGGCTTGACCGTGTCGATCATCCCGGCCGTCGCCGGCGGCTGACCCCAACGCCACCACTCCCACGTTTGCGTGCGGATCTGGGTGGGACGGTCCACCTGAAATCGCACGCAAACGCCGAGGCAAACGCCGAGGCGGGCGGGCGGGCGGTGGCGGTTTCCCGTTTGCGTGAGGATTTGGGTGGGACGGTCCACCGGGAATCACACGCAAACGTCGAGGCGGGCGGTGCGCGAGGCTGGGGCGATGGCGATTCGAGTCGACGATCGGGGTCCGGTTCGGGTGGTGACCATCGAACGACCCGAGGTGCGCAACGCTGTCGACGGGCCCACGGCCCAACTGCTGTACGACGTGTTCGTCGACTTCGACGGTGACGACGCAGTGGCCGTTGCCGTGCTCACCGGCGCCGACGGAACGTTCTGCTCGGGTGCCGACCTCTCGGCGATCTCCGAAGGCCGTGGCAACTCCGTGCTCGACGTGGAGCCCGACCAGATCGTCGGCTCGCTCGGCCCGATGGGCCCCACACGCCTCCAGCTGTCGAAGCCGGTGATCGCCGCGGTGGAGGGATATGCCGTCGCCGGGGGCCTCGAGCTCGCGTGCTGGGCAGACCTCCGCGTCGCCGCGAGCAATTCGACGTTCGGCGTCTTCTGCCGCCGCTGGGGCGTTCCGTTGGTGGACGGCGGCACCGTCCGTCTTCCACGGCTGATCGGCCAGAGTCGAGCGCTCGACCTGATCCTCACGGGTCGGGGCGTCGATGGTGAGGAGGCTGAGCGCATCGGTCTCGCCAATCGCGTGGTGGCGCCCGGTCGTGCGCTCGACGCCGCGTTGGAACTCGCCGCCGAGACCGCTGCGTTGCCGCAGGTCTGCCTTCGATCGGACCGCGCCTCGGCCTACGACCAGTGGTCGCTCGGACTCGGCGACGCGCTGTCGAACGAGACGCGCCTGGGTCGGGCGACCATCGCCTCCGGCGAGACCCGCGACGGCGCAACGAGGTTCGCCAGCGGTGAGGGCCGTCACGGCCGCCCGGCGTGACCCGTGCCCCCAACCGCCACCACCACCGCCGCCACCACCACCACGTTTGTGTGCGAGTTCCGGTGACCCCTCCCGCCCGAATCCGTGCGCAAACGGGATGGCGACTCGTCGGTCCGTTTGTGTGGGGATTTCGGTGACCCGGTCCACCCGGATCCGTGCGCAAACGGGATGGCATGTGGTCGGGTCAGTTGCGTGTTTAGCAGTCGAGGTCGTAGAGTGCTAACCGGCGTCCGCCGAGTATCCGACGGACGCAACGACACTCACCGCATCCCAGGCTCATAGCTTCGAACACGTCCAACGGAGGACACACAAGATGGCGAAGATGATCGCATTCGACTCAGAGGCTCGCCGAGCACTCGAAGCCGGAATGAACCAGTTGGCCGACGCCGTGCGCGTCACGCTCGGCCCCAAGGGCCGCAACGTCGTGTTGGACAAGAAGTGGGGTGCCCCCACGATCACCAACGACGGCGTGTCGATCGCGAAGGACATCGAACTCAAGGACCCCTACGAGCGCATCGGCGCCGAGCTGGTCAAGGAAGTCGCCAAGAAGACCGACGACGTCGCCGGCGACGGCACGACCACCGCAACCGTCCTCGCATGGACGATGGTCCGTGAGGGCCTGCGCAACCTCGCGGCGGGCGCCAACCCCATGGGCCTCAAGCGCGGCATCGAGCAGGGCGTCGCCGCTGCCGTCGAGTCGATCAAGTCGAACTCGATCGAGGTCGACTCCACTCAGCAGATCTCCCAGGTCGCCGCGATCTCGTCGGCCGATCAGGAGATCGGTGACATGATCGCCCAGGCGATCGACAAGGTCGGCAAGGACGGCGTGATCACCGTCGAAGAGGGCCAGACCTTCGGCATGGAGATGGACCTCGTCGAGGGCATGCGCTTCGACAAGGGCTACCTGTCGCCGTACATGGTCACCGACACCGAGCGCATGGAGGCGTCGTTCGACGA
>JBGTIA010000230.1:0-16509 GCA_041745835.1 Ilumatobacteraceae bacterium
GAAGTAGCGCCCGGCAAGGATGAACACGGTGACGCCGGCAGCGACCTCGAGGTAGATCTGACTCGACCCCATGCCTCGCTCGGGGGTGAACGAGAACCCGTGGCGCATTCCGATCACACCGGCGTCACCGAGGAACAGGGCATACAAGGACCAGGCGAACGCAGCGATGGTGCCGATCGAGATCAGCGTGTCCATGGTGGCGGTGGCGTGACGAAGGTTGGCCCAGGCGGCGCGGTGGAATGGCCATGCTCCCCAGGTGACGACCGGGGCGGCGAGGGTGAGTGAGAGCCACTGCCAACCGTCGAACTGCAGCGACGGGATCATCGCCAGCAGGATCACGGGTACCGCCAGAGCGGTTGAGATCAGCAGACGTTGGCGAAGCGGTGCGGTCGAATCAGCTTCCGCCGACTCGGTGTCGGCGGCTCCTGAGGTCGCCGATGTCGATGGAACGGCGGCGGAGTAGCCGACGGCTTCGACCGCCGAGACGAGGTCGTCGGTGTCGACGTCGCTCGTGACGGTGACCTTTGCCTTCTCGGTGGCGTAGTTGACGGTGGCGGTGACGCCGTCGAGCTTGTTGAGCCGCTTCTCGATGCGCATGGCGCAGCTGGCGCACGTCATCCCGCCGATGTCGAGTTGAACCTCGCGCGCTTGCGCGTCGTTGGGCGTGACCGGTGTGTCGGTGGTGAGGTTGGTCATCTCAGTGTCCTGTCCCGTGCGTTTCTGATGTGACGGCGGGGGCGTGGTTGTCGTTGTCGTGGTGACCGGGGCGGCTAGCGGTCTCCGGGACCTCGATGGTGAACGCCGCGGTGCGGACCTCGCCGTCGATGGAGACATCGAGGAACAACCGGTAGGTGCCAGGAGTCGGGAACCCGGCTGCGAACCGGATGTCGGGTGCTTGGCGGGTCGCGTCCCCGAGGGGGTGCACGTGGAGGAAGGCCAGGTCACCGGCGCGTAGGGCGACGAGGTGACCGGACGCTCCGAGGTACGGGTCGGGCACAATCGCCTGGCCGTCGCCGTGCACGCTGAAGGTGAGCGTCGACTCGCCGACAGTGGGGGTGCCGCTCAGCTCGATCTCGTACCCGTCGACGGTGACCGTGGTCTGCCCAGCGGGTGATGCGACTGCACCGTGAGTGTCTGCGACGCCAGCGCCGACGGCGAGATCCGTACCGAGCGTGATGCCATCGCCGCCGGTCGGGCGGGTGTCGGCGAATACTCGGTACGAGCCGGCTGGGAGCGCAGGGATGTCGACTGTCCAGACTCCGTCGGTGTCTTGGGTGGGGTGGAGGTGGTGGTAGTCGACGAGGTTTCGTGAGACGACGATCAGGTGGAGCTTGCGCTCATGGGTGACGTCGAAGTCGGTGACGGTGTCGCCGTCAGCGCCCACGATTCGGAACGAGTAGGCGGCGTCGGCATCAGCAGCGAGTGAGGACGTCGCCGGAACGAGGCGGAACCCATCGGCATCGATCGAGATGCCTGGCAGATGTGGCCGGCCGCCGCCCACGTCGTGATCGGGAGGCGTTGCGGGTTCGTTGTGCGAGCCGTCGGATGTGTCGATCGGGCCGACGGCGGCCGCAACTCCCGCTGCGGCAGCGAAGGACGCGGCGAGGAGTGCGCCGTAGGCGGCGAGCTTGGTTCGGGCGCCGAAGTTGCGGCTTCGTTTGTCGGCTGGTTGGTTGTTCATGATGCAGTCTCCTGTTCGGGGTGAAAGCCGGCGACGAGGTTGAAGGCGCCGGTGAGATGGTTGAGTGCGACGAGGGCGACGACGTCGAGCAGTTGGCGGTCGGAGTGTCCGAGCCGGCGGAGACGGTCGATCTGCTGGCCGGTGACGGTGGAGGGCGCCCGGTGAACTTGGGTTGCGTAGGCGATGAGTGCTGCAGCGGCTGGATCGGTGGCGGTGCCTGCCCGGGCGAGTGCGATGTCGTCGTCGGAGAGTCCGACAGCGCGTGCTGCGGAGGTGTGAGCGGTGAGGCACATGGCGCAGTCGAGATGCTGTTGGATGGACAGCGAGATCTGCTCGGAAAGGGGGCGGGAGAGTGTGGTGCGCTTCATTGCTCGGCTGAGGTCGAGGTAGCCCTCGAGGACCGACGGCGATCCCGCCATGGTCCGGGTCATCGCACTGACGTTGTCGCCGTGGCGGTCCCACAGTTGGGTGAGCGCGTCGCGGGCTCGGCCGGTCGCTGTGGTCGGAGTGTGCGCAGTGAACCGAGGCGAAGGTTCCTGATGCTCGGGCCTGGTTGGCGGGCCGGTGGTGGTGGTGTTGGTCATCGTGCGTGCTCCCGTGAGTGGTCTTCGTGGTGGTGACGGCATGGTGCGGGTCGTCGCTGTCACAGGGCTGTGGTCGCTCTGTGCATGACGTGGCGGTCGGCCGATGTGGTGTGTCGGCCGACCGCCACGTCGCTGGGCGACGGCGTCAGCCGACGTACTGGTAGCCGGCTTCGTCCACCGCTGCTTCGATGGCATCGCGGTCGAGTTCGGCGGTGCTGGTCACGTTGACGGTGCCGGTCTTCAAGTCGACGGCGACGTCGGTAACGCCGTCGAGCTTGCCGAGTTCGCCTTTGACGCTGCGGACGCAATGGCCGCAGGTCATGCCGGCGACGCCGAAGGTGTTGGTGAAGTCCATGGGTTCTGCTCCTGTGTTGAGGACGCCGTGGGTGGCGTACGGGACGGTTGTTCGTCCCGGGAGCAGTTGACCCGGCAGTCCTGACACGACGCTGTTCTCCGACTGTCGCCGAATGCGGCGATCAGACGGGCCAGCTGGAGCGGGTCGGCTCAGTCGTCGGCGGTGCGCTCGACGGGCAGGCCGTGTTCGACCCAATCTTCTTTGCCGCCGAGGTAGACGCGCACCGACCCGTAGCCGAGTTCCTCGAGCCGTCGAGCGGCGATCTCGGAGTTCTCGCAGGTCCCGCTGCAGTACACGACGATCGGAGCGGCGCGGTCGGGAAGCAGGGTGCCGGCGAGGCGGTCAACTTGGTCGGGCGGGATGTTGATCGCTCCGGGAAGGTGGGCGTCGGCGAAGAAAGCCGGGCCGAGCGCTTCGACGAGGGTCGGCGCCTTGTCGGCGTTCAGTTCACGGTGCAGTTCGTCTCGGGAGATTTCGTTGGTCATGTCATGTCCTCGTCCAGAGTTGACAGTCGCAGGCTGTCATGGCGCTGTCACGAGCAGATTACGTCGAGGTTCCTGGCATGACTTGTACTGTCGTGCTGTGTCCGGTCTCCAGCTCGACGTGCTCGGGCCTCTCGAGGTGTCGGTGGATGGGGAAGCTGTCGAGATCCGTCGCGGCATTCCACGTGCCATCGTCGTGGCGTTGGTATTGCGTGCTCGCGAAGTGGTCAGCGCCGGGGCTTTGGCCGAACTGGTGTGGGCTGATGAGCAGCCGAGGAACCCGGTCAATGCATTGCAGCTGCAGATCTCGTACCTCCGCAAGCGTCTTGGAGGTGGCTCGGCAGGTCAGCCGGTAGTGACCCGTCCAGGTGGGTACGTACTGATCGTCGACGATGACGACATCGACGCACGCCGCTTCGAGCGGCTCGTCAGCAATGCAGCACAGGCGGCCCCGTCTGATCCGGTGACGTCACTCGAATTGTTCGAGACGGCGCTCGGGTTGTGGCGGGGCGTGGCCTATGCCGACGTGCTCGGTGAGCCGTTCGCGGTTGGGGAGGCGACACGGCTGGAGGAGATGCGACTCTCGGCGATGGAGGAACGACACGATGTACTGCTTGCGCTCGGTCGACATGCGGAACTCGTCGGCGAGTTGAGCAGCTTGGTCAATGAGCACCCACTGCGGGAACGATTGCAGAGCCAGCTGCTGCTGGCGCTCTACCGTTCCGGTCGTCAGGCAGATGCACTCCGTGCCTTCGGCCGTGCGCGAGCGATCCTGGTGGACGAACTCGGCATCGATCCCGGCCCCGACCTGCGTCGGCTGGAGCAGCAAATCCTGATGCAGGACCCAGACCTCGGCTGGCGGCCCCCAGTCGAGGAGCAGCCCGTCGACGTCTCGTCGTCGCCGGCGGCCCCGCCTTCAATCTCGTCGGTGTCAACGCGACCTGGCGGACGGCTGCCGGTTCCAGTCACGCCGATGATCGGTCGACAGGTCGAGACAGCAAAGGTCCATCAGTTGCTTGCCCGTAGCCGCGTGGTGACTCTGACCGGTCCTGGCGGAAGCGGCAAGAGTCGGCTTGCGCTCGAGCTCGCCCGTGACGTGCTCGACCGCGTCGACGACGATGCTGGGCTGCCGCCCGGAGACGTCTGGTACGTCGATCTCGGACCAGTCGACGATGCTGAACAGGTTGCAGCGACGGTCGCCGCTGCGATGGGCATTCCGACACTTCCCGGCGAGGACGCCGCCCTCGCGGTTGCTGCGTCGCTCGCCAATCACAGCGGAATGCTCGTTCTCGATACCTGCGAACATGTCGTAGCTGGCGCGGCGAACTTGGTCGGCCACGTGTTGCGGGCGGCGCGCGACGTGGTGGTGTTGGCCACCAGCCAGCGTCCATTGGGGGTCAACGGCGAGATTGCATGGCCGGTGCCACCACTCGCCCTGGCGCCTCCCGATGTCGCCTCGGTCACGGAGGCGTTGTCGTACGCGGCGGTCACCTTGTTCGTCGACCGTGCTGGCGCGGTGCGTCCGGATTTCGAGCTCACCGAAGCCGATTTGGGCGATGTGGTGGCGATCTGCCTTGCGCTCGATGGGTTGCCACTGGCCATCGAGCTGGCTGCCGCGCGGGCTGACATACTTTCGCCGAGCGCGATCCGACAGCGGCTCGAGCGCCGCTTCGACCTGCTGATCGACGGAGCTCGCGATGTCGCGGCGCGTCAGCAGACACTGCGAGCCGCGGTCGACTGGAGCGCAGATCTTCTCGACGACCAGCATCGTCGGTTCTTCGCCCGACTTGCAGTGTTCCCGGCGACGTTCGATCTCGATGCCGCGACTGCAGTCGCGGGCGAAGATGGAGGGGAGGATTCGTTCCGGGTGCTGACGCATCTTGTCCGTCAATCGATGGTTACCGTGCCCGGTCCGGACCGGTTCCTCCTGCTCGACACGTTGCGTGCCTATGCAGCGGAGTTGTTGGCAGATCTCGACGCTGACGCCACGAGCCGACGTCATGCCCAGCACTACCTGGCACTCGCCGAGCGAGGCGAGATCGGCATCCGTGGCTCCGAGCAGCGCCTCTGGCTCGATCAGCTGCGCGCAGCGGTGCCACAGCACCGAGCGGCGCTCGAGTGGTTGCTGAGCACTGATGACAGGGAGGGCGCAGCACGACTCGCTGGAGCGTTGGGTTGGTTCTGGGTGTTCGACGGAATGCTCGCCGATGCCCACCATCACCTCGGTCAGATCGTCGACCTTCCGGAGCTCTCCGATCGGGTTCGTGCGAAGGTGTCGTGGACACTGGCGCTGGCCGCCGGCTCACTCGGTGACTTGCCCCGGTGTCGCACGTTGGGTGCGACGGCAGCCGACCTCGGCAGGGCAGCAGATGACGATGCCATCATCGGTTACGGGCTGAACGCCGAGGCAGTCGCGCTCTGGGGACTGGGGGAACTCGACGAGTCCGCGGTGCTGCATGCCAAAGCCATCGAGCACTTCGAAGCCGCCGGTGATGTGTGGGGCATCGGTGTTTCCAGCGTTCTGCGGGCACGCACGGCGGTTGATGCCGTCGACACGAATGCTGAAGAGATGGCGAGTCGCGCCGTCGAGGCTGCTCGTACCACAGGTGACGGGCACATCGTTGGCTTAGCGCTCGAGCAACTCGCCCGAGTGGCACTCAACAACTGTGATCCCGCACGAGCATCGGACCTTGTCGAGGAATCGCTTGCTGCCCACCAGTCCATCGGATACTTCGAAGGAATGCTGTCCAGCCTCCACCTCTTGGGTAGAGCGGACCTCGCCAATGGCGCATCGAAGGAGGCACGCGACCACCACCTTCGAGCGCTGGGGATCGCTGTCCGCATCGGCCATACCGCGGGGACGATCGAGGCACTCGATGGGCTGATAGAGGTCGCCGTCGCGCTCGACGACCTGCAGCTGGCCTCGCGGCTGGCGCAGGTCGTCGAGGCCGAACGCTCTGCCCGCCGTCTGCCTCGTCGGGCGGACGAACATGCGATGTTCAACACGTTGCTCGCTGAAGTCACGACGCCGGAAGCTGGCACGCCGACGACGCTCGCAGCACTCGCGGACGAGATGCTTCACGGGCCAGGTTCTGGACCATGATCGATTCCGACCGTTGACCTGCTGACGGCATCTCGTTCATCGGTGCGAACTTGGCTCAACCGACGAGGGCAAGGTCGTCGCGCACCGACGGATCTACGCGACGACGGCCGATGGTCGTGAATGCGACCACCGCTGCGATCATGGCGATCAGTCCAGCTCCGACGAACGCAGCCGCGTATCCGTCTGTCAGGGCGGATACGTCACCAAGCTGATCTGCTCCGGCACTACTCGCGACGGCCGTCATGACCGCCAGCCCCAGCGCTGAGCCGATCTGGTAGGTGGAGTTGACGATGCCGGACGCCAAACCGGCCGCTTCAGGAGCAGCTCCGGACATCGCCGTCATGATCGCAGGGATGAACGCCAGGCTCATCCCGAGGGCTGCGATGAGGGACCCGATGAGCACATCTCCCAGGAAGCTGCCGTCGGCGGTCACGAATGCGAGCGTGCCGAGCCCAAGGGCGAGCATGACCAATCCGGTCACCAGCGTCGGCTTGGTGCCGAAGCGTCCGACAAGCCGTTCCGTGGCGACGACCATGACGATCATCATCAGCACCGTCATCGGCAGCAGCGAGCTGCCTGCGGCGAACGGGCCGAAGTTCAACACCTGTTGGAGATACAGGTTCACGAAGAACCACATCGGAACCCACGCCGCGCCAAGCAGCGCCATCACGACGTTCGCCGCGGCGAGATCGGGGGTGCGGAAGATCGACAGGGGCAGCAGTGGGTCGCTGCGACGGGCTTGGATCCCGAGGAACGTTCCGAGCAGGCCAAGGGCGAGTGCGGCGCTGGCCAGCGTTGCTGTCGATACCCAGCCGATCTCCGGCGCGCGCACGATCGCAAGCACCCCGAGCGAAAGCGCGGCGGTGATCGTCAGCCCCCCGAAGACATCGACCTTGCCAGGTCGACGGGCCCCATCCGGGAGGAGTCGCCCAGCGAAGGCCAGCACCGCGATGCCTATTGGCACGTTGATGTAGTAGACCCAGGGCCAGTCGAGCCACTCCGTGAGGACGCCGCCGAGGAACACGCCGGCGGTTCCACCCGCCGGGGCTGCCGCACCGTAGAACGCCATCGCTTTGGCGAGCTCTCGCTTGTCGTGGCCGAACAGGGTCATCAGCAGCGTCAGCGCGGACGGCGCGATGAGAGCGGCACCGACACCTTGCGCTGCGCGGGCAGCGATCTCGAAAGTCGGCGTGGTCGCCAGCCCGGCGGCGAGCGAGGCGACGGTCAGAATCCAGAACCCCGCAGTGAAGACTCGTCGGGCGCCGAATATGTCTGACAGCTTCCCGCCGACCAGCAGGAGTCCACCGAAGGCGATGACGTACGCGTTGAACACCCACGACAGGGCCTCCGGTTCGAACCCCAGCGACTGCTGCATGTCGGGAAGCGCGACCCCGATGATCGAGGTGTCCATGATGATGAGGAACTGCGCCGCTGAGAGAACGGCCAGCGCTCGCCAGCGAGTTGGTGACGGTGTGTGGGTCGACACGGTGACTCCTTGTGAGGTCGCGGAGTCGGGTTGCCTCCGGTCACATCACGCTGCACTGCCCATCTGTCACGAACCTGCAGAAGTACTGTTGCGTCGATCCGAGCGTCGACTGCTCAGCGTGGACCACCGTCAACAAGAACAGGAGAGCGGAACCGATGCTCGATCAGGGCACGGTGCTCGACCGATCCGCGTCGCTGCAGGATTGGTGATGGGCCCAACGGGTCACCCTTCAAATGAACGTCACTGACACGTGAGGTCTTCCGCGCTTCAGTCTGCTCTCGACCGACGATGTTCGGCCTCGACGATCGCCTTGATTCTGGTCAGGCTCGTCCCAATCGTCGAGGCATTCCGCACGTCGCGATGTCGTGAACCGGTCAGCCACGGCGAGACGATCCGCAGCCACCACTCACGATGATCCTCGACCGTCTCCTCCAGTCGTGTCCCACCACCGCTCAATGGCGTGAGATGAAATCGCCACCGAGCAACAGGGCGACGGAAATAGGTGACGTCCCACGCGAGTTCGACGCCGGGAATGGCTGCTGTGATGGTGGACGTAGTCGACCAACGCCGCCATCCGTTCTGACTTGATCCACGGTACCGGCTTCCGGCGACTGGACGATTGGCACCGTCGAGCCATCGACAACGCCGACACTCAGGACTCCATTCACCTGTTCGTTCCACGTCGGAGATCACCAACCAGACCGACTCGGGAGGTTCTTCGATGAGGATGTCCTGACCTACGGTGACCACATCGTCATTTCTACTGCGCCACGTTCAGAGCCTCAGTGCTCACCGATGGCAATATCGCCGACTACGGATCAGGCTTCACACGGACGCCCGTTCTTGTTGATCCTGTTGCAAACCGCGAGCACGTCAGCCGAATTTCAGCAGCCTCGTATCGACAGTGGTGCAACAGGGCGGCAACCGGCCCACCACGTCAACTGCTGCCAGGACGAACAGCCGCTCTGCGCCGCCGACGGCGTTCTCATCACAGCAGCGATCCCCATGGACTTGTCCTTCCACTGACCCCGAGCGCAAGGCGCGGCCCGGCAAGGCTGACTCCTTGCTGCTGCGACTGCTACAAACAGGCCAACGGAAGGAATGCCAACGAACGACCGGGATCGGTGAAAGGCTCGGACCGCAGCGCGTCGTAGTTCTTGCTCAGGCGCCGCGCTGTGGAATGGGATTCTGTGCCTCGACCGATCATTGCAACCAAGCTGTATGTACCGAAGCGGCGGAAAGATCTCGTCGCGCGACCGAGGCTGCGTGAGACCTTGGGTGTGGGCGGCGACGTGCGATTGGTGTTGGTGTCGGCTCCTGCCGGATTCGGCAAGACAACTCTGCTCGCTGACTGGTTCGACGAAAGCTCCGAGGACGGACTGGGCGTTGCGTGGGTCTCGCTCGATCAGTCAGACAGCGAACCTTCCTTGTTCTGGTCGTGTGTAGTAGCGGCACTCGACGCCGTCGTGCCGATGGGGTCGACGGCGCGAGAGCTGTTCGATGCCTCACCGTTTCCGACGGAGCTGATCGTCACCACATTGGTGAACGAGCTGGTCGCGTCGACCGACGACGTGTGGGTTGTGCTCGATGATTTTCACACGGTCGACAGTCGCGACATCGTCCACGGAGTCGCCGTTCTGGTCGATCGCCTTCCGGCTCACGTCCACTTGGTGATCAGCACCCGAGTGGATCCGGACCTTCCACTGCCGCGCTGGCGGGTGCGCGGGCAGCTCGTCGAGATCCGTGCTGCGGACCTGCGGTTCACTGCTGGCGAGGCTGCGGCCTACCTCAACGATGTCGCGGGGTTGGGTCTCGCCCAGGAGCAGGTGGCGGCGCTCGGCGAACGAACCGAGGGGTGGATAGCGGCGCTCCAGCTTGCGGCTCTGTCCATCCGTGGACATGAGGACGTCAGCGGGTTCATTTCCCGGTTCGCAGGCGACGACCGGTACATCGTCGACTACTTGGTCGAAGAGGTGCTCCAACGCCAACCTGAACACGTCCGTAACTTCTTGTTGCAGTCGTCAATCCTGGACCGGCTCTCGGGGCAACTGTGCGACGCCGTTACTGGCGGTCGGGATGGCCGGGAGATGCTCGTGACGCTGGAGCGGACCAATCTGTTCGTGGTGTCGCTCGATGATCGGCGCGAGTGGTACCGATACCACCACCTGTTCGCCGACGCGCTGCGTGCCCGCATGCTCAGCGAACAGCCAGCGCGAGTCGCGGACAACCATCTTCGGGCGAGCGAATGGTACGAACGAAACGACCTGACCGCTGAGGCTGTTCATCACGCAATCGCCGCCGCAGACTTCGATCGCGCCACGCGCCTCATCGAGCTGGCCCTACCAACGGTCCGCCGTGACCGAGAAGACACGCTCGCGAGCAGTTGGCTTCGGGCACTGCCCGTCGAGGCCGTGCGGCGGAGCCCGGTGGTCAGCGTTTTCTACGGGTGGATGCTCATGTCAGCAGGCGGCCTCGACGCTGCCGAACCGTGGTTCGAACACGCCGAACGACTCCTGGCGGCGCCACCCGACGGTCCACCCGCGCCCTGGGCGAACACGGCTGAACATCGTTCGCTCCCGGCGACCATTTCGGTCCTGCGAGCTGCGCTCGCGCAGGCCAGAGGCGACGTCCCGACCGCGACGGTTCACGCACGCCGCGCACTCGCATTGGCCGATCCGGATGATCATCAGGCGAGGGCAGGCGCAGCTGGGTTCCTCGGGCTTGCATCTTGGGCCGACGGTGACGTGAACGCCGCATTGGAAACGTTCGCGCAAGCAATAGCCAGTATCCGTTCTGCAGGCCACCTGTCAGACGAGTTGACCAGCACCGCTGTTCTCGCGGACATGTGGCTTGCCGGTGGTCGACCGACGGAGGCTCGGAGGCTCTTGCAAGGCGCGCTCGAACGTGCCCGAGCCAGCACACCGGACACGTTGCGCGGACGAGCCGATCTCCATGTTGCATTGAGCGAGATCGACATGGAAGCAGGAGACGTAGACGGTGCGAAGCAGCACCTGGAGCACGCGACCGTCATCGACCAGCGATCGCCAATGGGCGAGAGCCGCTTCCGGCTGTTCGTGGCATTGGCGAAGGTCGCCGCCGCCGAAGGTGACGTGCAGCGTGCGAGTGATCATCTCGACCATGCCGAGCAGCTCTTCCGGCCCGGTTTCGTACCGCAAATGCGCCCGGTTCCAGCAACGCGAGCGCGGATGGCTATCGCACAGGCCAACCTCGATGAAGCCGCTGCGTGGGCTACGGCGTCGGGGGTGACGACAGCAGACGAAGTTCATCACCTTCGCGAGTTCGATCTCCTCACGCTCGTGCGCCTGCTCATCGCACAGCATCGCGACCAGCACGACGCCGCATCGGCTGATGACACACTGGCACTGCTTGGACGGTTGCGGGATGCCGCTGAGACCTCCGGCCGGCGGCGCAGCGTTGTCGAGACACACGTGATGTCGGCGCTTGCGCTGGACGTGAAAGGACAGCACCAGGAGGCAGTCCAGTCGTTGGAACGTGCATGGGCTGACGCTGCAGAACCAGATGCGCACGTTCGGTTGTTGCTCGATGAGGGAGAACCGATGCTCGAACTGCTTCGGACAGCCGCTCGTTCCTCCAATGGTTCGGCTCATGCCCAACGGTTACTCGATTTGGCTGCTGCATCCGAGCGGTCGGACACGGTGATTACACAACGATCCGAGCGCTCTTCGCACCCGGGGATGGTGGAGGCGCTGAGTGATCGGGAGTTGCGCGTGCTGCGACTACTGGCGAGCGACCTGAGCGGTCCGCAGATCGCCAGCGAACTGTTCATCTCGCTCAACACGTTGCGTACGCACACCAAACGGATATACACCAAGCTCGATGTGAGCAGCCGGCGAGCGGCGGTCAGCCGCGCACGCGAGCTCGGTGTGATGTAACACGTAAGTCAGCGATCACCAGGTCAATCACATCATCTGGCGATGCCCGGTCACCGCGTTGGTTCCTACGTTGAACGCATCCCGTGGACTGCGTTGCGGGAACATACCGACCAGGAGCCGACCATGATCGTCACCCCCAAGAAGCTGACCAGCGCTGCCGGCCTCGCCGCTGTTGCCGCCGGACTGATCTTCATGCTGATCCAATTCGTCCATCCGTCGGAGAACGTCTCCACCGTCACGACCGTCGAGTGGGTGGTCGTGAGTGGCCTCACGGCAGCCATGGCGATCCTGGCCATCGTCGGTGTATCGGCGATGTACCTTCGAAACGTCAAGCCGATGGGCGTCCTCGGTCTGGTCGGCTACGGCCTGTTCGCGACGTGCTTCTTGGTCATCACGGCCTGGTCGTTCGTTGAGATCGTCGTGCTCCCACCGGTGGCCGAGCAGACGCCGCAGTTCGTCAACGACTTCCTGGCAGTCCCCGGCGGCGGTGTCACCGTCGGCGACGTCGGCGCCGCCAAGGTCGCCAGCGCGGTCACGGCTGTCGGCTACCTACTTGGTGGGCTGATCTTCGGAATCGCGTTGTTCCGTGCCCGTGTCGTCGCGCGTGGTGCCGCACTCCTCCTCGCCACCGCCAGCATCATCACGGTCCTGGTCCCGGTGCTACCGCATGCGTTCGAGCGGCTCTTGGCGCTGCCCATGGGTGTCGCCCTTGCCGCTCTCGGTTGCTCCCTGTGGAGCCGGGAGCGCGCACTCCCGTCGTGGCCGGACATCGAGACGCGGCGTGCGCCGCGCACGTCGGCCAGAACGTCGTGAAAGCCAAGGTGCATGCCAGCAGGCGAGAACCTGGCGGCTGGCTTCCCGTCGCGTTGATCGCGCTCGTCATCATTCCGGGCGCCGGTGGGGTGGCCCGTCTGGTCGCACTCGGTGTGGTGGTGGCGTTCACCGCGCTCTGGTTGAACGAGATCACCCCCAGACCAACCCTCGCGTCCCAACTGCTCTACTTCCTTCGGATCGCCGCCGGAGGGGGCATGGCCGTCAGCTTCGTGCTCGGCGTGACCACGATCCGAAGCGGCGACATCGCCGCCCACCGTGCGTGGATGACACGCTCCTACGCGATCGCGTTCGGCGCGGCGACGCAGGTGTTCACCATTGGATTCGGCCGAGCCAGCCTCGGGGAGAGCGAACTCACGAACGCACTCATGCAGGGCGCCGGATGGGTCATCAACCTGGCCATTGCCGAGCGAGCCATCCGACGCCGACCAGGTCGCTGCGCCACGCGAGTGCTTGCCGAAGCGGCAGTCGCATGAACCGGTCGCCCACCCCCCGAGACTCCGTCGGCTACCTCGTTCGAGTCGCCGGTCATCTCGAACCGCACCGGTCGGCCTGGTTCGCAGACTTCACGCTCACCTGCGAAGCAGATGGCACGACCACCCTCCGGGGCTCGGTTGCAGATCAAGCGGAGCTGCACGGACTGCTCGTCAAGGTCCGCGACCTCGGGGTCACGCTGCTCTCCGTCGAGATCACCGACGAGCCAGTGGCGTAACGCCACACCACGCGGGGGAGGGCAGCGCTGCCCCGGACGTTCGAACGCCACTTCGAAGCGCCGAGACCGCAGAGGCATGGTGCACGGATCACCACGACAGTCATCACATGATGTGATGCGCGCTCACCAGATCCATTCGTACGGTCCGAACGTGAACACACACGACCGCACCACCGCACCGCCGCCGGGCAGCTCGGACACCGATATCGGTCCCACAGAGCACGACGATGTCCAATCCCAATCGGCCAGCCGCTCGATTCTCGTCGCGGTCAACGGCGGCCCGAGCGGTTGGCCGGCGCTCGACTGGGCCGCTGCCCAAGCCAACGCCCACGACTCTGACCTCCGCATCATGCACGCCATCTTCTGGCCCCGTTGGGGCCTGGACCCGCTCGGAAAGCCCGCCCTCGACTGGTGGAACACCAAGGCACCAGATCACGGCACGCTCATCCTCGAAGAAGCAGCCAGACGAGCACGCGTTGCTGCTCCACGCGCAACGATCACCACGCATCTCGAAGCCGGCGAACCGGCGGTCGCCATCCTCAAAGCGAGCTGCGACGACGCACTCATCGTCGTTGGACGCGGACGCACTCGACGCCCTGGCGGAAAGTCTGTCGCACGCACCGTCGTCCGCGGCGCCCAGTGCCCGATCGCTGTCATTCGGGTACCGCTGGCGAGCACGCCTGGGGGAGTTCGACTATGAGCGCCACCATCGTCTCACCGCTCGAGACGTCCCGCCCGCATCGGGGACTTCGTGCGCCCCGTGGTCTCGCCGATACAGCATTGGCGCTCTGTTGGATCCCGTTTGCAGCTGCCGGTTGGGTGCTTCGAGGTGACCCGAGTGGCACCGCGTGGTTGGTGTCGGCGACCTTGCTGATCTCCTTCGCCCACCAGCCGCTGACCCTTGCGTTGGTCTACGGCGATAGGCGCAACTTCGCACTGCGCCGGCGCACCTTCACCTGGAGTCCCGTCGTGCTGGCGGCCGCCGTGCTCGCGGCCCAACACATCAGCCTGACGGCGCTTGCCGTCGTGGCCGGATTGTGGAACGCCGAGCACACGCTGATGCAGCGCTACGGCATCATGCGCATCCACGGTCGAAAGGCCGGCCAGCACGACGCCCGATTCGACAAGCCGTTGCTGTTGTCGTGGTTGGCGCTGGCCTTCGTATGGATCGCAGCCGACGGGCGCACCCCCAGCCACATCGCGCAGACCGGGCTTCGAGGCAAGAACCGGCGTGGCCTCGACCTCCTCACTGACCTGCAACCGATCGCTCGCATCCTGCTGCCGCTCGCCGTCATCGCCGCCGTGGTTCTGACGGTTCGTTGGCTCCGCGACGAAACCCGTCGCGGCGGCGCCCACAGCCGAGCCAAGCGCATCTACACCGCCTCAACCGCGGTGCTGTTCCTGACGATTCTCGTCAATCCCGTGGCCGGTTTCGTCGGGTACGTCGGTGCGCACGCAATCGAGTACTTCATCATCGTCCACCGCAGCGTGGGTCCCAAGTACGCGAGCGCCGACGCCGACGGCCGCGCACCGGTGGGCTACGCGATCCGGCGTCTCGGGCGAACCGGATTCTTTGCGGCGTACATAGCGACCGTCTTCGGTGCCCTGGCAGTGCTCGAACGCTACGGCAGCCCCACCTCGTACACCGTCGTCATCCTCACGCTCGGCGGGATGCACGTGTTCTACGACGGTTTCATCTGGAAGCGCCCGTCCGCCGACCGAGGCGGAATGCTCACCGCCGCACGAGCCTCCGATGGACCCTGACACGGACACCGGGTCACCACGTCCGCCAGAGCATGTGGTGATACGCCATCACTACATGCTCCGTCACGTTCGATCTCACCACCATCAATCCGGAGTCATGCCATGACATTCTTGCTGATCCTTGTCCTCGTCACCGTTGCCGCCGCAGGCCATGCGCGGCTTCGATCCGGCACCGTACGGTGGCGCCAGGCCGCACGTTCCGGGCTTGGAATCGCCTTCGTCGTTGCCGGCGTGAGCCATCTCGTCAACACCACACCGTTCGAGCAGCACCTCCCGCACTGGGTGCCCGCTGCGACGACGATCATCGTGGTCTCAGGTATCGCCGAAATCGTTCTTGGGTTCGCGCTGGTCGTTGCCAGACGCTCGGCGCCCCTCGTCGGCCTCGCCGCGGCCGTGTTCCTGGTCAGCGTCTTCCCAGCCAACGTGTACGTCGCGATCGCCGACGTTGACGTCGACGGACTTCCCGGGGGGCTCTACCCGTGGCTCCGCCTACCCCTCCAAGCGGTTTTCGTCAGCTGGGCCTGGGCAAGTACCCGGGTCACGCGCGACTCTGCCCAGACGGATCACGTCAGACCGTTCGGATTGATGCCGGCCCTCCGATCTCGCGACGGCCAGGATCGCGATCGGACCGGCGCAGCCACCACCGTCCAAGCGTCGGTGCTCCGCCTGCGCAGACTTCGCGACGTTCCTGCGTTCATGGCAGCAGCGCTTCGACTTCAGGCCGCCTTCGCCGATTCTCCAGGCGCGATCGAGATGGCACTACGCGCCGACCCGCTGCGTCGCACGTTCTGGACGCTCTCACACTGGCGCTCGGACGCCAACCTGCGCAGCTTCGTCGTCCACCCCGCCCACCTAGACGTGATGCACCGGTTCCGGCCCGCCATCCAATCATCGAACTTCTACACGTGGTACACCACCGACGATCACCCACCCACCTGGAACGACGCGGCCCAACGCATTGCATCCGATGGTCCGCCGACCGACGCACACACGGCGGAACAGCAAGTGTGAACGCTACGAAGGTCGCCACGGGCGGGCGACGAAGACGATCCTGGGCGACGCCTCGGAGCAAAGCATCTGTACGCCGACTCGACCGCGGCGTTGATCGCGGCCTTCTCGCGAATCCGGGCCGTCGGTACCTCGGTGCAGACGCGATCGAGTGCTTCTCATCGTGCACGGCAGCGACGGTCCCCAGATATGCGTGCTGACCTCAAGGGTCGAGCACTGTAGGGAGCTACGCGAACCCACGCCACGGGCGAATCGGATTCTTCGCCGCGTACATCGAGATCATCTTTGTCTCTGTCGGTGCTCGACCGGCCGACAGCGTGACGTCGTCACCTCGCGCTCGGCGGGACGCACGTGTTCCGACAAATGGCTTCATCTGAAAGCACCGGCCGCCGAACGAGGCGAATGCTCATCTCTCACTCGAGCCGCCGACCAATTCCGACACGGCGATCGAGTCACCACGTCAACCACAGCATGTGGTGATGCCTCGTCACCACATGTCTTCGTACGTTCGACCTCGCACCAACGAAGTCCAAACGTCGCATCGAGACCCAAGAAGAAAGTCGCAACATGACCACGACACACGCAACGT
>JBGTIA010000231.1:0-4184 GCA_041745835.1 Ilumatobacteraceae bacterium
GATCTCAGGCGCAGCACACCACCACCGGAGGCGAGCAGCTCACGAGTGGCAGGCGACTGTGGCGACGGCGCGGACCCCGTGCGCCGGCGTGACGGTATCGCGCGCACGGCGTGGTCCGGTCCTGCGGTGACCAGGAATGGACGGAGACGTCGCGCGGCCCACCTGATCGACGCCCACTCCGCGAGCTCGAACAACTCAGCGGCGGGTCCGTGGCCGGTGACCTTGGCGATCGGCTTCAGTTCGTCGAGCGTCCGACCGTCCGACGGTGTCTCGGAAATGGATCGAACCCACCCCCCGATTCGGCGGCCGTGGAGTTCCACCCGCACGATCGTGCCGATCTCGACGAACGCGTCGAGATCGGCAGGGATCAGGTAGTCGAACTCCTTGTCCAGCCCGGTGACGTCGGGGACAACCCGGGCGATCCTCGGCGTCACGGTGGTGCCGGACACCACGACGCCGTCCGCGTCAGACGCCGACGGCGCTCTTGAACTCGTCGAGGCGACTGAGTTCCTCCCACGGGAAGCCGTCGCGGCCGAAGTGGCCGTACGCGGCCGAACGCTTGTAGATCGGACGCTTCAGGTCGAGGTCACGCACGATGGCGCCCGGACGGAGGTCGAACACCGAGCGGACCGCAGCTTCGATCGCTGCAGGATCGACGTGCGATGTGCCGAAGGTCTCGACGAGGATGCTCATCGGCTGTGCCATGCCGATCGCGTAGGCCAACTGCACCTCGCATCGATCGGCGGCACCCGATGCGACGACGTGCTTGGCGACCCAACGGCCGGCGTAGGCGGCCGAGCGGTCGACCTTGCTCGGGTCCTTGCCGGAGAAGGCGCCGCCGCCATGGCGACCCATGCCGCCGTACGTGTCGACGATGATCTTGCGGCCGGTGAGGCCGGCATCGGCGAACGGCCCGCCACGCACGAACTGACCGGTCGGGTTCACGTAGATCTCGAAGTCGTCGTCGGCGAAGCGCTCGGGAATCACCGGACGGATGACCTGATCGATCAGGTCGGGACGGATGACGGTGTCACGATCGACGCCGTCCTGGTGCTGGGTGCTGATCAGGACCGCCTTGAGGGCGACCGGCCAGCCGTTGTGGTACTCGAAGGTGACCTGGGTCTTGCCGTCGGGACGCAGGTACGGAACCTGGCCGGACTTGCGAACCTCGGCGAGACGCTCGGCCAGGCGGTGCGCCGTCCAGATCGGCAGCGGCATGAGGTCGTCGGTCTCGTTGCAGGCGTACCCGAACATCATCCCCTGGTCGCCGGCACCCTGCAGGTTGAGCGTGTCCTCTCCGGACTTCCCGCCACGCACCTCTTCGCTGGTGTCGACGCCCTGAGCGATGTCGGGGCTCTGCTCGTCGATCGACACGATCACGCCGCAGGTGTTGCCGTCGAATCCGTACGCAGCGTTGTCGTAGCCGATGCCGTTGATCGTCTCGCGGGCGATCTTGGGGATGTCGACGTAGGCCGAGGTGGTGATCTCGCCGGCGATCACGCAGAGACCGGTGGTCAGGAGGGTTTCGCAGGCGACGCGTCCGTCGGGATCCTCCGTGAGGATGGCGTCGAGGACGGCATCGGAGACCTGGTCGGCCATCTTGTCCGGGTGGCCTTCGGTGACGCTTTCGGAGGTGAACGTGTACGTGCTCATGCAAAGTCCTGTCGATGTGGTTCGCGGATGGAGTCGAGTATGTCGATGATCGTGTCGATGACGGCCCGAGCGACATCTCGCTTCGATGCGAGGTCGATCTCGACAGGCTCCGCGTCGGGCCGCAGCAGCGTAACCGCATTCGTGTCGTGAGCGAAGCCAACCTGTGGCGCAGACACGTCGTTGGCGACGATCAGATCGAGGCGCTTCGCACGGAGCTTCGCCGTTGCGTTCTCGATCAGGTCGTCGGTCTCGGCGGCGAAGCCGACGAGTACCTGGCCCGCACGCTTCGCCGCGCCCAGCTCGGCGAGGATGTCGGGCGTCGGTTCGAGCACGATCTCGGGAGCGCCGTCACGCTTCTTGAGCTTGCCCGGAGCGGCGACCTTCGGGCGGAAATCGGCGACGGCCGCACTCATCACGACGACCTGGTGGTCCGACGATGCGATCGCCATCGCCTCGCGCATCTGCTCGGCGGTCTCGACCTCGACGAGATCGCAGCCCACCGGCGTGGGCAGACTCACCGTCGACACCAACGTGACCCGGGCTCCTCGCGCCGCTGCCTCGGCGGCCACGGCGTATCCCTGCTTGCCCGAGCTGCGATTGGCGATCACACGGACCGCATCGATCGGCTCGCGTGTTCCGCCCGCCGAGACCAGGAGTGACACGCCCTCGAGGTCACGGGGTCCGAGCACGCGGTCCGCTGCGGCCACGATGGCGGCAGGATCAGCGAGACGTCCGGCGCCGACGTCGCCCCCGGCGAGACGCCCGGACTCGGGCTCGACGATGTGCACTCCCCGTTCGCGAAGCACGGCGACGTTGTCGACCACGCTCGGGTGTTCCCACATCTCGGTGTGCATCGCAGGACACACCATCACCGGCGCACGCGTGGCGAGGAGGGTGTTGGTCAGCAGATCCGTCGACAGGCCCATTCGGTACGCAGCGAGCAGTCGAGCGGTAGCCGGAGCGACGATGATCAGATCGGCGCCTTGACCGATCCGAGTGTGAGGGATCGGCGTGGTCGAATTGTCCCACAGCTCGGTCTGCACGGGCTCGGATGCGAGTGCGCTCAACGTGGTGCGGCCGATGAAGTGCTCGGCACCCTCGGTCATGATCGGCACGACATGAGCGCCGGCGTCGACCAGACGGCGGCAGACCTCGACCGCCTTGTAGGCGGCGATGCCGCCAGTGACGCCCAACACGATGCGCTTGCCTTCGAGCATCGATGTCCCCTCCAGCTCTCGACTCTCGAACGGCGGGTCGTTCACGACCCGACGAACTCAGACCTCGGTCTCGGCGCCTGACTCGGTGTCGGCGGCCTCGGGATCGATCTCCGGCTCCTCGGCGATCTGCGGCGCCTCGGTCCACACGATCTTGTCCTGGGCGATCTCCTCGAATGCGATCGACAGCGGCTTGCGGGCCACCGACGACACCTGAGGCGGGATCATGTGTCCGAGGCCGTCACCCAACTGGTTGAAGTACGAGTTGATGTTCCGGGCCCTGCGCGCAGCCAGCGTGACCAGGGTGAACTTCGAGTCGACCGTGTCGAGCAACTGCTCGATGGGCGGATTGATCATCGTGTCGTGGTCGAGCGCCATAGTCGTAGAAGCCTACCGGGCCCGAGCGGATTCGATGATCTGCAGCATCTCCTCGATCGTCTCGTCGAGGTCGTCGTTGACGACGATGTGGTCGGCGAGCGCCCGGCCGACCGGCTCCTCGATCTCGGCCTTCTTCAAGCGGGCGAGCACCTTGTCGCCTGGGTCGCCACGGCCACGCAGGCGGCGTTCCTGCTCGTCGCGCGACGGTGGGATCACGAACAACAGCAAGGCGTCGGGAAACATTCGTTTGACCTGCTGGGCACCGTCGACCTCGATCTCGAGCACGATGTCCTGATCGCTGCCCGGTTCGGGCACGGGACTGCCGTAGTAGTTGCCGAGGAACTCGGTCCACTCGACGAAACCACCGTCGGCCACGTGCTGCTCGAACGTGGCAGTGTCGGTGAACACGTAGGCGTCGGGGGCTTCGGACGGTCGACGCTCGCGAGTCGTCCATGACCTGCTGAGCCACAGCTGATCGTCGCGACGCACCAGCGCGTCGACGATGGTGCCCTTGCCGACCCCACCGGGGCCCGAGACGACGATGATCAACGAACCGGCCCGGTCAGCCGAGGAGTTCGAGGAGCTTCGACTTCTGCTGGGCTCCGAGGCCCTGTACTCGACGGTTGTCGGCGATCTCGATGTCGTCCATGATGCGACGCGCCTTGACCTTGCCGACGCCGGGGAGCGACTCGAGGAGCGAGACGACTTTCAGTTTGCCGACGTTGCCGTCGGTGGACGACAGCGCATCGGCCAACGACATCGAGCCCATCTTGAGACGGGCCTTGATCTCGGCGCGAGCGGCTCGGGCTTCTGCCGCCTTGGCGAGCGCCGCCGTACGCTGCTCGGGGGTCAGCTGTGGGGGTGTTGCCATGTGCTCACGCTATCGCGGCCACGTCCGCGAGCCGGGACAATCCGCGTGCGGTCGCCCACTCGACGAGC
>JBGTIA010000232.1:0-4695 GCA_041745835.1 Ilumatobacteraceae bacterium
TTCGACCACACCTGGAAACCAGACGACTTCATCAGAACCGACTGATCAATCCCAACTCTCATCTCGAAGCGCGCTGCGCTGCCCAGCGACGTGGTTCTCCGAGACCGAGCACCGACGCTGCCGAAGACGGTCGGTGCGCGCTTGCCGTCGCGCAGCCAAAACCAAGCCGCACACTTCGCCACGCAGAATTCCGACCAGGCAGCCCCCGAGCGCGCAACATCTCGGCCCAAGCAGCGCACTGCATATTCCCGATCCAGTTTCGTGCCAGCTGCTGTGCCTGCTGCCGTCAGATGTCGAGTGAGTGGCGGAGTAGCGAGCGCCCGCGTCGGTCGACCGCCATTGGTCCGACGGTGGCGTCCGTTGATGCGGCGACGGCGAGCGATGGCGGGTTGTTTGTGTCGACCATGATGTGAGCGCGGCGTGTGCCGGTGTGATCGCGCAGGAACTGCAGCGCCAGCTGCATTGCGACCGGCGCGATTCGACGGCCTCGGAACTCGGGGTGAACCCAGTAGGAGATGTTCGCTTCGCCTGCTGGTGCGTGGTCGCTGGTCAGGTTGACGTCGACGCCGCCAACAGCGGTTGCATCGATCAGGTCGATCGAGAATGTCCATCGGGGCCCGGTGCCGAATGAGTCGCTCACCCTGGACAGCCACGTCAGCGCATGAGCGCGACGTTCGTTTGGTGTCATCGCTTCCCATTGGTCGGCTTCGCTTGGCTGCCATAGCCAGCGGATGTGTTCGTCGTCGCGGCCCGACAGGTCCATGTCTAGATCGTCACGATGACGTCGCCGGATCGTCACGTCGCCGTGGCGGTACGTGAGCGGCGGCACTGGTCGCTTGTAGTAGGGGTTGCCGTCGAGGTCGGCGTGACGAACGAACCGGGTCCGGTCGGCGAGGGCTTGGGAGCGCGTGTTGGCCGGGTCGATGAGCAGCGTCGCGGTGCGGCAGTGCTCGGTGATCGCGAGATGGTGCAACAACAACTGCACGGCTCGTGAGGCCATCCCACGGCCCCGGTGCAATGCGAACACGTTGTAGCCGACATTGACCTCTCCGTCCAGCAGCCACGAACGGTCGGCGTCGCAATCCACCCACCCGACGACATCGCCGTCGACGCTGATACACGCGACTGGATCAGGTTGTTCCGCACCCGGACCCAAGAAACGATGGAACTCGGCATCACGACCTGCGACCAGCCGTGCCGAATCGCCCCGCTGCGGCGGCCTGATCGTCACCACCCCATCGGTGCGCGCCCACGACTCCACCACCCAGCCAGCTTCTCACTCCGGGCACGGGCGCACCGAGCGAATTCTGTTCGCCGCCAGCTGCGAGGCACCGGCGGGCTGCCAGACACGGCGAGATAGTGTCGCAGCGTGCGGCGCATGGTCGTCTTGGTGAACGGACTACCTGCCGCCGGCAAGTCAACGCTCGCCCGCCCGTTGTCCATGGCACTGGGGCTTCCGCTGTTGAGCAAGGACGTCATCAAGGAAACCCATGCCGATGTGCTCGGCGCAGATCCACCGCCCGGGCTCACCCAGCGCGACTGGAATCGCCAACTCGGCACTGCGGCCAGCTTCACCATGTGGGCACTGCTCAGGGACTCCGCTCCTGGCGCTGTGCTCGAGAGCTCGTGGCGCGCCGACGTACGTCAGCTGGTCGATTCCGGGCTCCGTGGCGCCGGCTTCACTGGAGCCGCCGAGGTTTGGTGCGAGGCGCCGTTGCCGCTGCTCCGTGAGCGGTTCACTCAACGATGGACCTCGTCGCACCCGATTCATGGTGCTGCACCCGGCGACGCAGAGTGGTCGCAGATGGTCGAGCACGCTGAACCGCTGGGACTCGGGCCCGTGCTCAGCGTCGATACGTCCGAGGCGGTCGATCTGTCGACTGTCGTCGAGTGGTGCCACGCACACGCTTGGGCAAGCGAGAAGTGAAACAAGCCCCGACGGCGCCGATTGGCCGAAGCACGCGCCAGTACCGCCGACCGACAATGACGCACGAAATCCCGGCTCGCCGCGTCCATCTCCCGCCGCAGTGAGGCGCCACGAAATGTCGGCTCGATCTCCGCGAGTCGGCATGCACGGTCAGCAATCCGTAGCTTTGCTCGATGCGGCGCGTTGTAGTGGTAGGCGGGCCGGGATCCGGTAAGTCGACGGTGGCATCGACGCTGGCCGAACGGTTCGGTGCACAACACGTTGAGCTGGACGAGCTGTGGTGGGGTCCAGGGTGGATGCCGGCGGGACGTGTCGAACTCCGCCAAAGACTGTCCGAACGACTCGCCGTGGACAAATGGGTCGTCGACGGCAACTACATCGCCGAGACCGCAGACCTCGTCTGGCCGACCGCTGACTCGGTGGGGTGGCTAGATCCACTCCGGCACGTCGCCATCCGACGAGCCGTGCTGCGATCGGCAGGGCGGGCGGTCCGAGGAACCGAACTCTGGAACGGGAACCGAGAATCGCTGGCCGTGCTATCCCCAAACTCGATCTGGCGTCTGCGCCAACGATGGCCGGCCTACTCCGAGCGGATCCCTCACGCCCTGGCTCAGTACGACGTCGCGGACACGAAGGTGGTTCGACTGAACTCTGATGCAGCGGTCGCTCGTTGGCTCACCAGCCCGTAGACAGGCGTCCCAAGCGCTCGATAACTCCGCCCGCAAATCCACTCCGAGTCCACAGATTCACCGCACGCTTCACCCAAGCGTGACGCCACACTTTCACGGTGACGTCGGAGGGTCAGCCGTCGAGGATCACGCTGAGTGCTTCGTGGATGCTGGCGGGCGCCTCGAGGTGTACTGCGTGGCCAACGTTGGGGACGCGAAACAGCTGACTGTTGGGCACTGCTGCGCGGATGAGTTCGGAGTTGGCCATTGGAAAGACGCCGTCCTCGACTCCGCATACGATCGCAGTTCGTGCCTTTACGTCGCCGAGTTCGTGGCCGTCGTGGCTGAGGAACACCTCGATCGAGCTCTGACCGAGATCAGGGTGGAGGCGCAAGGCTTGGCTGGCGACGATTGCGCTGTCGACCAGTTGTGGATGTGACTCCACGAACCAGGGTTGCAGAGAGCGACGCACCTGGACGGCAATGTCGCTTGCGTCGTCGGACGCCTGCTCGGCCGGTGGAGGAGCCACGAACGTCGACAGACTCGCATAGGTGCACACCAAGACCAGGTCTTGCACCACTGCGGGAGCTTGCAGCGCTGCTCGTGTCGCCGCAGCAGCTCCGAGACTCATTCCAACGATCGCAAACTGTTCACCCAGCAGGCTCCGACCGACGCACAGCGCGTCCGAAGCCGCTTCATCGGCACTCGTAGCCGGAGCGACGTCGGCTGATTGCCCGACGCCAGCCTGGTCGAACACCGCGACACGAAAATGCGTTGCCAGTGAGGACAAGGGAGACATCGACTCGACAGGGGCGATCTCGACGGGCCACACCTCTGGCAACAGCCGAGCCCACGACCACATGGCACCGCCGCCTCCTGCGATCAGCAGCGCCGGCGGACTGCTTGGATCGCCGAACACGGACGCAGCCAGCCGCCCACGTCCGACATCGCACCATGGCATCCGGCAACGGTAGCTCGTCGACCTGCATGCCCGTTCGCCTCCAGCGGTGGGTCGCTCAACTGCTGCGCCAACTCCAGAGTGAGGGCCGGGCTACAGACGATGCGGTCGCACACTTCCGCACTCATAATCTCGCCTTCCCAGTCCGATCAGGCGCCGCATCACGGCCCAAGCGTTGCGCCGCACTTTCACAGACAAAACCACCCAAGCCGAGTGCTCGGGGATAGCGCTTCGAGCCGGCATTCTCTGTGGCCGCTCCCTGTCTGTCAGGCTGATCGGTCGCTACTCGATCGCGGCATCTGCCCAGTGGTCGAGGATCGCATTGACCGTTTCCTCGATGGTGAGATCGGAGGAATCAATCCACAGACCGATGCGAGGTGTTTCGGCAACCCACTCATCGAAACGGATGATTGCGTCGAGCAGGGAACCACCAGGCGGCACCCACGGTTCGTACGCGTTGGTTCCTCGATCACGCTCGCGCCGTTCAATCACTTCGGGACGGGGCCGAAGCACGACGAGCGACCGCTGGCATCGTAGAGACCGCAGGTGCTGCTCGACGGCCGGGCCATACATGTTCTCGGCGTGAACGGCGACGTAGCCCTCGCTCACGAACGACTCGCACAGCAGCGCTCCATGTCGATACCGAAGCGCAAGTTGTCGGTCGGCTTCCAGGTCTGCGTCAGCACTCATGTCGACGGCGCCACCAACGATCATCTTCCAAAGAACGTCGCCTTCAACGAACGCCCCACGCTCAAACCGCATCGCCAAAGATTTCGCTATCGACGACTTGCCAGCGGCCTGAGCCCCCACTACGACGACAGCCCGTGGAGTTGCGTGCATGTACCCATCCTCCCATTCGGCGGCGAGCCGCCGGCTGGAGTTATCGCATAGACCTGTTCTGGCGTCCGGGCGCAACGCTGACGCATCTCGATACGCGGCGACGACCGCTCGATAGTGCCGCTCATAATCCCAGGGTGTGTCGCCCGAAGCGCGTGCGAGTGCGGCCCTTATGCCGGTGATCGATTGGGCTGGCGGTGATCGGGTGCTCCCGATCACCGCCATAAGGGCAGATCATGCAGGTGATCGACGCTGGTGTGGTGAAGGCGAGGAGCGTGTGTCGATCACCTCCATATCAATCCAAG
>JBGTIA010000233.1:0-3488 GCA_041745835.1 Ilumatobacteraceae bacterium
CCCCGTTTCGGACGTGCTCGGGTCGAGCAGAGCGGCGGATTGGCCATGCAGATGATTCACGGCGCTGACGGTCTGGTGACCTTGTTTCTACGTGGGAAAGTGAGTAGTACAGTCCGCGACAGTCGCAAAGGCGGCTACGACGAAGGGACGGATCATCATGGCCAAGTACTTGCTCAAGGGGAATTACAAGGGAGATGGGATCACAGGACTGTTGAACGAGGGCGGCTCGAAGCGGCGTGAGGCCGCTGTGGCAGCCGTCGAGTCGGTCGGCGGCACCCTCGATTGCCTGTATTACGCATTCGGAGAGTTTGACATCTACGGGATTTGTGATTTCCCCGATGTCGCCAGCGCAACCGCCATTTCGCTCATGATCAACGCGACCGGTGCGGTGACGATCAATCTCACCCCTTTGATGACAGTGGAAGATGTCGACGCAGCGATGACCAAGTCACCGTCGTACCGCCCGCCGGGCAGCTGAGCCAACCGGATTGAGGTGTTCCTGCACGTCGTCACCGCGCCGGCCATTCAACGGCGCGGGAGGGACGACCGCTTGATACCGCCAGGACGGTGAATGCGGTCCATCTCCCGTTGGAAGCGTGCCTGTCTGGCTGCATCTGAGGACTCGAAGGCTGTAGTCAGGTGTGCGACGTCGCGATCGCGGCCGGGCCCGCGGAGTCTTGTGCCTGCGCGTTCTCTGGTGGCTGCCGCCGGATACCAGTAATCGTCGGATGTCTGCCGAGGCGGCAGGTACGGCGTCGGTATCGGTATCGGCAGCTGCAACGGCGAGGCGGGGCGAGAACGTTCCGGGCCGCTGGAGGCGGTGCGGCGCTTGAGGTACTTGCCGGCTGCGACAGCGACAACGAGCGAGCCGACCAACAGACCGGCCGCAACCCGAGGCACACCGTTCGGGTTGACGTACAGCAACATGGTGGCGCACACGACCGCACCCACGACGAAACTCGCGGTGCTGGTTGCGAGGAGCATGCGGCGCAAGGGACGGTTGGCGTTCAAAAGAGTCCCCTTTCGGGTCTCTTGCCAAGGTCCGGAGCAAGCATCAGCGGCCGGCGGCCGCTACGCCACAGTACCCACAACCGGCGGGGCTGACAAGGCGTCACCAGTTGCCCACCGTTGGGGGGAGGCGTCGGCAACACAGCCGACCCCAACAGAGGGGCTTGCGCAGTGAATGGCTGGGTCACCACGGTGCTGCGGGGCGGTCAGATGCGAGAGCGCTGCACCCGCTCGATCACTTCGCTGATCGCCAGCATGATCACCGCCGCCCCAACACCCCACCACGCTCCGGCGAGGATGCCGACGGTCACTCCGACAGCGACGATCACCATGAGCCACATGATCTGAGAGCGACGGAGATGGATGCTTCGTGTCTGCGGCACCGATTCATCATGCCCCGGCGGACGAGCCGGGGCGAGCGATGTCTCATCGAGGGGGAACCACCTGACCGACCCAGACCCGTCTGTCGGCTGCGCTACAACTGGCCGACCACACCACACACGCTCCCTCACGAATGGTTGATGCCCGGAGTTCATGGCCGCGGGTGGTTCCGGGTGTGGCAGCATGTCTGGCGCCCTGTCGCGGGCAGACCTGGGGGGTCATGACGACGCTGATGCACTCGACCCACACCGGTGGTCGGACGGTCGCCGACACACTCGAGCCGTTGCTGGACCGCGTCTTCGGTCGCGCTCTGACGGTCGAGTTGCGCTTCTGGGACGACTCGGGCTACGGACGACCGGAGGTGGGAACGATCTGCTTCAACCGGCCCGAGGCGCTGCGACGCATCGTCTGGTCGCCGGACGAACTGGGGCTGGCCCGCGCCTACGTGGTCGGCGACATCGACATCGAGGGGAGCATGATCGAGGTGCTACGAGCACTGCAGGTCGGAGCGGAGGGTGACACGACGGCCCTGCTGCGGTCCGCGCCCCAACTGCTGCGCGCAGCCCGACGTGTCGGAGGCCTCGGGAGCCGACCGACGCCGCCGGTCGAGGAGATGGTCCCGCACGGTATCCGCCACTCCCTGCGGCGCGACCGGGTTGCCGTCGGGCACCACTACGACGTCGGCAACGAGTTCTACGAACTCGTGCTCGGGCCGTCGATGACCTACTCGTGTGCGCGTTTCACCGCTCTGGACGCAACGCTCGAAGACGCCCAGTCGGCCAAGCACGAACTGATCTGTCGGAAGCTCGGTCTCGATCGGCCGCGCCGTGGGGGTGGAGATGACGGTGCCGATCGGTGGAGGCTGCTCGACGTCGGCTGCGGCTGGGGATCGATGGCCATCCACGCCGCGAGCAACCACGATGTCGACGTCGTCGGAGTGACGATCAGCACGAAGCAGGCTGCGCACGCCCGGCGCCGGGTCGACGAGTCGGGGCTCGCGGACCGCATCGAGATCCGGGTCCAGGACTATCGCGAGGTCGACGACGGACCGTACGACGCGGTCTCGTCGATCGGCATGGCCGAGCATGTCGGCCACCGGCGGATGCCGCTCTACTTCCAGCGTCTGTACGACCTGTTGGCGCCGGGTGGACGGCTGCTCAACCATGCGATCGCGTCGGTCGGCGGCTCGCGTGTCGGTCGGCGCAGTTTCGTCAATCGTTACGTGTTCCCCGATGGAGAGCTGCTCGACATCGCCGACACTGCGCGGTCGATGGAGGAGGCCGGATTCGAGGTGCGCGACGTCGAGAACCTCCGCGAACACTACGACCGGACGTTGCGGTGCTGGGTCGCCAACCTCGAACGCCACTGGGATGCCGCGGTCGAACTCGTCGGTGAACGACGCAGCCGGGTTTGGCTGATGTACATGGCGGGGTCGGTCAACGGTTTCGAGGACGCCGGGATCCAGCTGTATCAGACGCTCGGCGTCCGTCTGCACGAGGACGGTCGCAGCGAGGTTCCGCCCACGCGCCACGGGTGGTGACGTGACGCACCACGGTCACCGATGCGGTGTCAGCCGAGCGCAGTGCCGACATGTCCGATCGGTCTCACCGGCACGCGTGGGTAGCACGGTGGCGTGTTCGGGGGTGGTGCTACGGAATGACGATGTTGAATTCGGCGTCGACCGGGGTGCCGTCGGCGAGCGTTGCGGCAAGGTCGACTTGGCCGGTGACCACGCTGATGAGTCGGCGCTCACACTGATTCGGGCTCGCCTCGGTCCGGTCCGAGGGGCGGAGGAGGCCGACGAGGTTCGCCATGGCGGCCGGATCGCCGTCGATCGTGACCTGACCAAGCCTGACAGGACGGCTCCTTTGCCACCGCGCGACAACATCCGCGAGGTGTTGCTTGTTGGGCACCCGATAACGCTCTGTCACCGGTCAGGCACTCGAAGCGCAGCACTTCGGCCCTTATGCCGGTGATCGATTGGGCTGGCGGTGATCGGGTGCTCCCGATCACCGCCATAAGGGCAGATCATGCAGGTGATCGACGCTGGTGTGGTGAAGGCGAGGAGCGTGTGTCGATCACCTCCATATCAATCCAAG